>JAUXKG010000116.1 GCA_030624355.1 Acidobacteriota bacterium | reverse complement strand
GTTTATGGCAGACATGGCCATGCCCAGGTCATCGAAGGGACCTGTTCCCTGAAGTCCGGGTCGCATCACTTCGGCGGGAATCGGGAGTTGATCGTTCAGCTTCCAGGAGTCAGCGGTCTGTTTGCCGACAAGGTTGTCCAGCATCCCCTGACGGATCCGGCCGACGGTAGACTCCTTCCCGTCTGCATCCAAGACAGTGAGATCGCTGGGCAGAAAGGCATACTTCGTTCTGGCATCCCCCGGTTCTTTCAAAAAACCACCCCTGGCCTTCAGGACTTGTGCAAAGTCATCCTGCAAATCGGTTGCCAGTTCGGCAATCAGATCCTCGACGTTGACCGTCTGGCCGTTGACGCTTTTGTCACCGAACAGGTCACTGAAATTTTGCGCAATGTCCTCACGCACCTGAAGAGATGAACCGGGATGAGTTGTATTTTCCGCCATTGTTTCTCCTCTCAGCTCCATTGAGCCCGGATTGTCGTCGGAATGGCAGACCATCTTACAGCCGACAGCCAATAGCTGACAACTGACAACTGACAGCCGACAACTGACAACTGATGGCTAATCTGTCCCTATTATCGTGGCGAAGAAGGTATACTGATCATGCTGCTAACCACTTTCTAGCTGAAGAAAATAGGAAAGACCAGACTGGCTTTTCTTAGGCCGATACAGGTTTCGAAGAAAAGCTGAACTGTCTTTCACAAGGGGCGGTTTCTATGTACTTTTTGCCGGGTCCAGCATGAAGTTTTCTGAATACAATCCTGAGGAGTTTTATGACGAGATGTTCGAGGCCAGGAATAGGCCTCGATCGGGAGCCAGGCTGGTGACGGACAGACTGGGGTCGCTTTCGGAAGGGGAACTCAGGCGTCGCCAGGAGGCGGCTGAGCTGTCTCTGCTGCACATGGGTATCACCTTTAACGTTTATGGTGATGAAGCGGGTGACGAGAAGGTGTGGCCGTTTGACATCATCCCGCGCGTGATCGAACCAGCCGACTGGAACCTGATCGAACGGGGACTGAAGCAGCGAATTCGAGTCCTCAATCTGTTTATCGATGATGTCTATCACGAGCAGAAGATTGTCAAGGATGGCGTCGTTCCCCGGTTCGTGATTGAGTCGGCCAAGGGGTTTCTCAATCCATGCGTTGGTTTTGATCCGCCCAGGGGAATCTGGTGCCACATCACGGGAACCGATCTGGTCCGCGGCGGGGACGGACAGTTTTATGTGCTCGAGGATAATTTGCGCTGCCCTTCCGGTGTGTCGTACGTGTTGGAAAACCGGCAGGTCCTGAAGCGCACCTTCCCCCGGGTTTTTGGAGCCTCTCAGGTTCGTCCGGTAGCTGATTATCCCGAGCGCTTGCTGTCCACCTTGAGCCACCTGGTACCGGACGGCCAGGCCCACCCGACAGTGGCCGTGCTCACTCCTGGAATCTACAACTCCGCCTATTTCGAGCATGCCTTTCTGGCTGCGCAGATGGGGGTGGAACTGGTGGAGGGACGCGATCTGGTGGTGGTGGACGGCACAGTGCGAATGCGAACCACCCAGGGGTTGCAGAAGCTGGATGTGCTTTATCGTCGCATCGATGATGATTCCCTGGATCCGGAAGTGTTCCGCCCTGATTCTTTGCTGGGAGTACCCGGTTTGATGGAAGTCTACCGGGCCGGTGGAGTCGCCATTGCCAATGCGCCGGGGACCGGGGTGGCTGATGACAAGGTGATCTACTGCTATGTACCCGAGATGAGCAAATACTATCTGGGTGAGGATCTTCTGCTGCCCAACGTGGAGACCTTTATGTGCTGGGATGACAAACAGCGTTCGTATGTTCTGGAGCACCTGGATACGCTGGTGGTCAAGGCGGCCAACGAATCTGGGGGGTACGGAATGCTCATTGGTTCTGACTCTTCCAAAGAGGAGCGCGAGCAGTTTGCCGAACTGATAGAAGCGCAGCCACGCAATTACATTGCCCAGCCTATCTTGGAGCTTTCCCGTGTGCCCGTGATTGTAGAAGATCGTTTCGAGGGACGCCACGTCGACCTGCGGCCCTTCATACTTTATGGGCGAGACATCTACGTGATGCCGGGAGGACTGACACGAGTGGCTCTGAGAAAGGGCTCTCTGGTGGTGAACTCATCGCAGGGGGGCGGCAGTAAGGATACTTGGGTAGTATCTGACACGAGTCAGGAGGCTGTTCAGAAGGATCATGCTGAGTAGAGCGGCAGATGCTGTTTACTGGATGAGCCGCTACGTGGAAAGAGCGGAGAACATCGCCCGGTTCATCCATGTGAACGCCCATTCGAACCTGGATCTTTCGCTGCATATGAGTGAGCAGTGGGCTCCGCTGGTCAAGGTGACTGGTGATTACTCGCTTTTTGAGAAGCTCTATGATCAACCCACTCAGGAGAATGTGCTGGAGTTTCTTGCCTTTGATGCAAGGTATCCCCATTCTATTGTTTCCTGCCTGCGCAGGGCCCGGGACAATGCCCGGTCAGTGCGCCAGATCATCTCTTCTGATATGTGGCAACAGATCAATACCTTCTACCTGATGGTCCGCGACGTGGACAAGTCAGCGGCGCTTGAGGTTCCCCATGATTTCTTTTCCCGGATCCAGACCGCCAGCCAGGGCTTTACCGGGGTCACGGCAGCCACCATGTCTCATGGAGAGGCCTGGCACTTTGCCCAGATGGGTATGCTCATAGAGCGGGCCGACAAGACCTCCCGAATCCTGGATGTCAAGTACTTCATCCTGCTGCCGGCTACCCAGGATGTGGGTTCACCCGTTGACACGATCCAGTGGGCGGCTCTGCTCCAGTCAGCCAGCGCCTTTGAAATGTATCGAAAGCGCTTTGGCACCATTTCTCCCACCAATGTTGCCGATTTTCTGCTCCTGGACCGACAGTTTCCACGCTCCATTCACTACTGCCTGGTCGAAACAGAGAAGTCTCTGCACGCCATCACCGGGTCCCCGGAGAATAGTTTCGGCAATCTGGCTGAGCAGTGCATTGGACGCTTGAGGGGCAGTCTGGTGTACAGTGATATTGGGGAGGTTATTAGCCAGGGTCTGCATGAACTCTTGAATGACCTCCAGATCCAGCTCAATGCCGTAGATGACGCCATATCTCGAACTTTTTTTAACCTAATTCCTGAAACCGATGCTTCTTGAAATTGTTCACACCACCAGTTACGCCTACGACCAACCGGTATTTCTAGAGCCGCACACGCTGCGACTGCGGCCCAGGTGCGACTGGAATCAAAGGCTGGTCCGTTTTGATTTGAGTGCTGATCCGGCGCCGGACGGTTGTTCGGAGAACATTGATCTGGAGGGAAACTCGACGGCCTCTCTATGGTTTTCCGGCCTGCATGATTCCTTGAACATCGAGGCCCGCTCCGTGGTGGAAACTCTTTGTGACAATCCGCTCAATTACCTGTTGAATCCCGCTTTCCGTGAAATGCCGGTCCACTACCACGGGGAAGCGGGTGTGCTGCTCGAGTCCTACTGCCTTCCCACAACTCAAGACGAAAGCATAGATGGGCTGGCCCACAGCACGAGTCAGGAAGTGGGTGGTGAAATTTCCGCTTTTCTGTCCACCTTGAACCAGCACATTTACAAGCTCTGCGAAAAGGAGACTCGTTTAGAAGGAGATCCCTTCTCCGCGAGTGAAACACTGCGAAGGGGCCGGGGCGCCTGCCGAGATTTAGCGGTCCTGTTCATGGAGACTTGTCGGAGCGTGGGGCTGGCCAGCCGCTTTGTGAGTGGCTACAACCGCAACGGCGGCGATCAGGAAGAACACGATTTACATGCCTGGGCTGAGGTTTACTTGGATGGTGCAGGTTGGCGGGGTTACGATCCCAGCCTGGGAGTCTTGGTTGCCGATCGACATGTGGCGGTGGCGGCCGGCCGTGTTCCGGTACAAACACAGCCCGTTGAGGGCAGCTATCGTGGAGCGGTCAGTTCCAGAATGAAGGTCGACATTCAAATAGAGGCCTGCCAGGTCGCTGCAGGAGAATGAGCCTGTCCCCTATTCGAACTCGAGCGGATACTCGTATCGTCCCAGATGGCGAATGGCGAAGTCCACCGGGCCGTAGTCGGTGACCTTCTCGACACTCAGATTTCCTTTATAGTAGCCCTTCTGTTTGTACCACTCGAGCTGGTGGCTGAGGCTTTCCTTGAAGAAGTACCCGTTGGGATTCAGGCCGGGTACGGAAACCTTTTTCCACAGAGTCACATCCTTGAGATCGGTGTGCTCGGCCAGAATCTGATAGATGCTCTCGTCTTTCTTGCCGTGAAGAAAGGTGTCTACATAATCCCGCACCCCCCGTAAATAGGCCACCATGAAGCGGCCCGACACCTCCACCTGTTCCGTGAATTCCTGGCTGCCCAGCATGACCGAGAGCTGGGCTCGGGGTGCGATCTGCGACAGGTCGACAAACGGACTGAAGAACCCTTTCTCCTGGCCGATGGTGAGAAACGGTTCCAGATGCATGGCCGCGTCGATGGCGCCATTCATGAGTGCCAGCGTGATATTGGGAAAGCTGTCCATCACCACGATCTGGATGTCGCTGGAACTCAAGCCTCCTGAGGACAGAATCACCTCCAGCTTGTACTCATTCAAACTCTGGATGGAGGCCAGTCCGATCCTTCTGCCTTTCAAATCTTGGATGTCTTTGACCTGCTCCAGGAGTTCTGTCCTCAGAACCAGAGTGTCAAATGGCCTGCCCGGCAGGTTGTGTCCCTGATCGGCCAGGAAGCGAATTCCCACCCCGCGGTCGATGGCATTGAAAAAGGAGGTGCTGGTGATTCCTCCGGCCACTTGAATCTGATCGATGGCCAGCATGGGCAGCATCTCCGTGCTGCTGGGGAACTGGGTAAACTTGATCTGAAGTCCCAGTTCCTGGAAGTAGCCTCTGGCGTAGGCAATGTAATAGGCCCCGTCTGAGGCGGAAAAATCGGTGGCTACGTTCACCGTCACCGGCGGGTTCAAGGGAGCGAGGTTCTGGCCCTGGAGACTGGTGAAGAGAGCGGCCAGGGTGACCAGAGAACCGATGCACGACCAACAGGCCTTCATTGGATAGAGTCCTCTTTCGTCATTCCCCGTCTTCTTTGCTTTTTTGGAAAAGCGCTGCCAGCATTCTCTCGGCCGTAACCGGCAGTTGGCTGATCCGGATGCCCACGGCGTCCTCGATGGCGTTGACGATTGCCGATGGCGGCGTTAGGGCTGCGATCTCTCCCGCTCCTTTGGCACCGTAAGGCCCCTGTGGATTGGGGTGCTCTACCAGAATGGTGTCGAGGTCTTCAGGCATGTCGGGGAAACGCGGGAGGTTATAATCCATCAAATTGGGGTTGATCAGCAATCCCTCCCGGTAAGCCAGTTCTTCCAGAAGGGCCTGTCCGATCCCGCTAATGGCGCCGCCTCGCAGTTGTTGTCGGCAAGCCAGTGGATTGAGCGCCTTACCCACATCGGCTGCCGTCACAAAACGGAGGATCCGGACCCTTCCCGTTTCCCGATCCACCTCCACTTCAGCGGCTCCGGCTCCGGCGTTCCAGAACGCCGAAAACTGGGCTTCACCCTGCTCGTTTATGTTGCTGGTCTTGATCTGGCCCCGCCCGATCAAATTGGCTCCCTTGATTTCAAAGTGCTGCATTAACAGAGCCTGGTAGCTGAGCGCCTCGGAGAGTTCAGCCCCCTTGGGGCGCAGTTTCTGGTCTTCAAAAACGAAGTCTTCGGGGCTGATCCGGAAGATAGGAGCCGCCAGACAGGCCAATTGCCTGCGAATGTCCTGGGAGGCCTCCTGTATGGCCCGCCCCATGTGGAAGGTGGACCGGCTGGCGGCCGTCTTCAGGTCGTACAGGCTGGTGTCGGTGTCGGAGCGCACCAGCTCGATCTGCTCCATCGGGACGGCCAGTTCTTCACTTGCGATCTGGACCAGGACGGTGTCTGATCCCTGTCCCATGTCCACGGTTCCCACGTAGACCGTGGCGCTGCCGTCCTCGTTCAGGCGAACCATGGCCGAGGAGATGGTAGGGGTCATGGTCCCCTGGATGCCGCAGGCCAATCCCTTGCCCCGAACCTTGGACCCGTTGGCGGGTTCTCTCTTGTCCCACTCGATAGCCGCCGCCACTTTGGTCAGGCACTCCTTCATTCCGAAGCTGTGAATGCGCTCACCGGTGACGAACTCCCCCCCTTCATCCAGCAGGTTCTGGAGTCTCAGATCCAGAGGATCCCGCTTCAGCTTGCGGGCCACGATATCGATGGCGGATTCGTATCCCCAGGCGGCCTGGGGCAGGCCAAACCCCCGAAAGGCTCCGGCTGGAACTGTGTTGGTGTAAACCAGGTAGGCATCGATCGTCACATGAGGGATCTGGTAGGGTCCTGCCGATGAATAAGCGCATTTCTTGACCACCCGGGGCCCGATCTCCGCATAGGCGCCGGTGTCCATGAAGATGCGGCATTGCCTGGCCACAATCGTCCCATCCTGCTTCACCCCGGTCTTGACGTAGATCTTGGTGGCATGTTTGGCGATGGTTTGAAAGGCTTCCTCACGGGTGAGCCGGATGCCCACCGGCAGCCGTGTCTTGTGAGCCAGGGCCGCCACCAGCGGCTCCATTTTGAGATAGCCCTTTCCTCCGTACCCGCCGCCTACATTCAGGGCGATCACGCGGACCCGCGAGAGGGGCAGTCGAAACAGCTCGGCCATCTCCTCTCGAATCAGGAAAGGGTGCTGGGTGGTGGACCAGATGGTGAGCCGCCCGCTGCCCTCGAAGCGGGCCACCGACACAAACGACTCCATGGCCGCGTGCTGGGTGGAGGGAGAGCAAAGAACCTGTTCAAAAACATGATCGGCCTCGGCCAGCCCTTTCTCCACGTTCCCCTTTTCGACGTGGACATGATGAGAGAGGTTGGATCCCTCCTTGCGGCGGATCTCCTTCAAATCGGCAGGGCCGTCCCTGGGCAACTGAATGGTCTCGTGCAATACGGGGGCGCCTTCGCTCAGTGCTTCTTCAGGATCGTACACCGCCGGGAGATCCTGGTAGTCCACATTCAGATGATCCAGAGCTTCCTCGGCGATCTCGGGCCGGGTGGCGGCTACCGCGGCCACCACGTCCCCCACATAGCGCACCCTGTCCAAAGCCACGATGCTCTGATCCTTCAACACCGGCCCGTAGTGGGAATGGTAGTGGGGGTTGTCGATCAGGTCAGCCCGAGTCAGTACCGCCACGACTCCGGGGAGTCGTTCGACGGCGGAGGTGTCGATGGAAACGATCTTGGCATGGGGAGGCGGACTGCGCAGTGTTTTGGCGTGCAGCATTCCGGCGATCTTGAT
>JAUXKG010000402.1 GCA_030624355.1 Acidobacteriota bacterium | reverse complement strand
CTCCCAGCGCGAAGGCCAGGCAAACCCAGGTTAGCCGGCTGGGTCTCAGGCCCATGGCTTCGTCCAGACCGTGTACGGCATAGGGAGTGTAGACATCGTGAATTTCGTACCCCAGAGCACGAGTGGCCCTGGTGGCCCGGATGACATCGTCTTCGTTATCAAAGATCCCCAAAAACAAAGGAACAGACATCGGTTACCTCTCCATCACCATTTCTGTCTGGTTAACCGAATTCGACGATGCCACCGGTCTGACCCCAATTTCATCCTTCTCGGAATTTTTTCCCATTTCTGATCTCTTTCCATAGCCGAGTACCGCCTTGACTTCCCCGATAGCAATGAAGGGAATGAATCGGGCAAAGAGAAGAAAGCAGGTAAAAAACAAGCCAAAACTTCCGGTCAGTGTGGCGATCTCAATGACTGTGGGTGAGTACATTGCCCAGCTGGAGGGCAGGAAGTCCCGATGCAGGGATGTCACCACGATGACGAACCGCTCAAACCACATTCCGATGTTGATGACGATGGACAAAACAAAAACGGCTGCCAGATTTCTCCTCACCTTCTTGATCCAAAGCAGCTGAGGAAAGAGAACATTACAGGAAACCATCGTCCAGTAGGCCCATGAGTAGGGACCCAGAGCCCTGTTGATGGCCACAAACCGTTCATATTCGTTGGCTGAGTACCAGGCCATGAAGGCTTCCATCGAGTAGGCGAGGGCCACAATACCCCCGGTCAGAAGGACTACCTTGCACATCTTCTCGACGTGATCGACGGTGATGTAGTCCTCATAACTGAGGACCTTCCTGGCAATCAGCATCAGGGTCAGGACCATGGCAAACCCTGAGAAAACAGCTCCGGCAACAAAGTAAGGAGGAAAGATGGTGGAGTGCCAGCCGGGAATCACCGCGGTTGCAAAATCCATGCTCACAATGGAATGAACTGAGAGCACCAGCGGTGCGGCAAAAGCCGCCAGCAGCATATAGACCGTCTCATACCGTATCCAGGTGCGCGTCGACCCGTCCCACCCGAAACTCATCACGCCATAAATCGTTTTCCTGATCCCGGATCGGGCTCGGTCCCGAAGCGTAGCCATGTCCGGAATGAGTCCCAGGTACCAAAAAACGGCCGAAATAATGAAGTAGGTGCTGATGGCAAAAAAGTCCCACAGAAGCGGAGAGCGGAAATTGACCCAGAGCGGACCGCGAAAATTGGGATAGGGTGCAATCCAGAAGAAGAGCCAGGGCCTGCCCATGTGGATCAGTGGGAACAGACCGGCGCACATCACAGCAAACAATGTCATGGCCTCCGCGGAACGGTTAATGGAGGTGCGCCATCTCTGTCAAAACAGGAACAGGATGGCTGAAATGAGGGTCCCGGCATGACCAATTCCCACCCAGAAAACAAAATTGGTGATATCAAATCCCCATCCCACCGTTCTGTTGAGCCCCCAGGTCCCGATGCCCGTTTTGATCTGATAGGCCACCGCCAAAACACCCAGAGTCAGTACAGAGAAGGAAATCAGGAAAGCCGTCCACCACAGTCTGGTGGGACCAGCCTCCAGGGGCCTTGCCACATCGGCCGTCACATCAGCCAGGCTCTTGGCCCCCTCAATCAGTGGTTTTCTCAGTATCGAATAGCGTTGAGACATGCTGCTTTTACTCTCTAATGCCGGTCCCTATACTGTTTGATCCTTACCCATGTGAATCCTCTTTTCCCTCAACGTTCCGTACTTTGGTGAGATAGCCTACCGTGGGCCGGAAGTTCATCTCTTCCAGCACCCGGTAATGGCGGGGATCTGCAACAAACTTTGATATCCGGCTCTGAGGATCGTTCATGTCACCAAAAACGATGGCATCAGCCGGACAGGACTGCTGGCAGGCCACCCTAATCTCACCATCGGCGGGAAGTCTCCCCTCCTTCCCAGCTTCAATCTTGGCCTCCTGAATTCGCTGGATGCACAGGGAGCACTTCTCCATCACCCCGCGGGTTCGTGTCGTGACGTCCGGATTTAGCACCAAATTTTCTCTTGAATCTTTGTCTCGATAGTCAAACCAGTTGAAGCGGCGAACCTTGTAGGGACAGTTGTTGGCACAATATCTCGTTCCCACGCAGCGATTGTAGATCTGCTGATTGATGCCTTCGTCACTGTGCACGGTGGCCAGCACAGGACAGACGGCTTCGCAGGGTGCATGGTCGCAATGCTGGCACATCATAGGCTGATGAATCACTCCCAGATCCCGGCCATTTCCCGTGTAATACCGGTCCACTCGAATCCAGTGCATTTCCCGGCGGCGCTGGACCTCATCCTTGCCCACCACCGGTATATTGTTCTCAGCCTGGCAACTGACGACGCAGGCTGAGCAGCCGGTGCAGCGGCTCAGATCAATGGCCAGTCCCCAGTGGTGTCCCGTGTACTCATGATCCTGGTCCCACAGTTGCAAGACCTCGTGTTCGAAGTGATTTCCTGAGGCCGGATCCTCCAGATAGGCGGGCAGCGTGGTTTCGCGAACCATATACCGCCGAGTCCCACCCAGTGCTTCCGGGACGCTCACCGTGTGATGTGTCTGCGTCACGGCCAGAGACGACTTTTGCCCTGTTGGAACCAGTGTGACGAGGTTGACGTAGGCCAATTGACTGCCCTGTCTTCTTGCGTAAATGTATCCGTTCTCTCCCACCGTTTGACCCTCTTGGACGGTGAGGTTGCTTTGCAGCCACTGGGGTCCAACCTTGGAAAACCGGTCGGTTCCTTTGCGGCCGTAGCCCACGGCTACAGCCACCACCCTCTCGTGCTGACCGGGCTGAATCTGGGCGGGAAGTTCGAGGGCCAGATCGCCATCGGCCACCCTCAACAGATCGCCCTGCTCGATTCCGAGTCGTCCGGCCACCTGCGGGGCGATGCAGACGTAGTTGTCCCAAACCACCTTGGTCACTGGATCAGGCAGTTCATGAAGCCAGGGATTGTGAGCATGGCGCCCATCCAGCATAGACATCTTCTGATAGAGCACCAGCTGGTAGTCGTCCTCTCCGGCAGACTCGGCCATAGTCAGGGAAGGCAGTTCCCTTTGCTGAAAAGAGGTCACCGACAAGGGCCGCGGCTGCACCAGCGTGTAACCATCGTGAACGGACCTGTTCCAGAATGCCTGAAAGGACTCTTCTTCGTCCTGACGGGAAAACACCTGTTCTCGCCAGTGGGTTTGCAGGAGACTCAAATCATCAGTCTGCGCACCCATCCAGGAGGCCAGGCACTCCCGCACAGAACG
>JAUXKG010000074.1 GCA_030624355.1 Acidobacteriota bacterium | reverse complement strand
TGGCAGAAGGCGACCCCTGACCATTGTCGAGTGTCGATTGTCGAGTGACAGGGCTGACAACTGACCTGTGGCCTGCGGCCGCTGACAGCTGACAGCTGACAGCTGACAGCTGACAGAGGAATTGTCGCTAACCCTCCGAATCCGTGTTAATCCGTGTTCGTTAATCCGTGTCTGTCTGACTTGCGACCCATCGCTCTGTGTGACTATACTGTCAAATCCCTTCCCTTGATGTGTGGGAATCGGGGCCCTGCTAGTGTGACCGTGTTCTTTGTTCGTCTGAAAAATCAGGAACTGTTTCAGGAAAATCGCCGATGACACTCGATATGGTGCTTCTCAGCGCGATTATCGTTGGTGCCGTGGCCTGTTTTGCCCTGGAAACCTATCCAGTAGACAAGGTCAGTGTGCTGGTTTTGAGTGCCCTGGTGCTATTTCGACTGGTCTCCCCAGAAGAGGCTATAGCCGGCTTTGGTAATCCAGCCACGGTTACAGTGGCCTGCATGCTAGCTCTGAGTTATGGAATTCAGAGCACCGGAGGCTTGAACTACGTCGCCAACAGGATAGTGGATCTGGCGGGGGCAAACGAGTTTAAGATTCTTCTTTCGATCATCGTAGCGGTTGGGTTTCTGTCGGCGTTTATCAACAATACGGCAGCTGTTGCCCTCTTTCTTCCCCTGACCATTGCGGTGGCACGGGAGCAACGCCTGGACGCCAGCAAGTTTCTGATGCCGATGTCCTTTGCCGCCATGTTCGCCGGGTCTTGCACTCTGATTGGAACCTCGACCAATCTGCTTGTCTATTCTTCGGCGAAACAGTACTTGGAGTGGGAGATCGGCATCTTCGAGGTCACCCCTGCCGGGTTGATCTTCTCCGCCGCAGGCGTTCTGTATTTACTTCTTTTCGCTCATCGCCTTGTGCCGTCTCGGCGAACTGGAGACAGCCTGACCGAGGAGTATCGTTTGCGCCATTTTGTCACCGAGTTGATTCTTCAAGATGACTCTCCTTTGATTGGCCTGACAATATCAGAGACTGAATTCCGGGAACAACATAATGTCGAGGTGATCGAGATTCTCAGGGATGGTACCCGACTTCTCCCCACTGCTGAGGAGATCCGACTGGAACCAGGAGACATCCTGTTGGCGCAAGGGGATCCCAACACCCTGATGGAACTTCAGGATCAGAAAGGAGTCATCCTCAAGGCACTGACGGTTGAAGATCAGGATCTGGAGGACGAAAACATTGTCTTGGTAGAAGCCTTTATCTCCCCTGCCTCGCGGTTGATTGAAAGCACCTTGAAAGAGATCAACTTTCGCAGCACCTTCAAAGCGAATGCCCTCGCGATTCGCAGCCACGGACGGAGCATACGGGAAAAGATCGGAAAGATTGAACTGGAGTACGGAGATTCGCTGCTTATCCTAACCAATCGAGGACAACTGGAAGTACTCAGACAGACTCCTGACTTTCTGGTACTGGAGGAAGTACGATCCAGCTTCCTGCGCAGTGACAAGGTCTACTACGCGGTCGGAATTTTTCTGGGGATTGTCCTTCTCGCTGCTTTCAATTACTTTTCGATCGTGGAAGCGGCAGTGTTGGGGACAGGCTTGATGCTGCTGACCGGTTGTTTGAGGCTGAGAGATCTTTATACTCACCTCTCCTGGCAAACGGTGATCATGTTGGCCTGCCTGATTCCCCTGGGAACAGCCGTATCGAACACCGGTTTGGCCAATCTGATTGCCGGCCAGCTGGTTGAATTGCTCAGATCTTGGGGTCCGACTGCTGTGCTTTCGGGGATCTATCTGCTGACCACCATCCTGACGTCCATCATGTCAAACAATGCCACCGCGGTGCTCATGATCCCCGTCTCCTTATCGGTGGCCCTGCAACTGCAGGTGGATCCGAAGCCTTTTATAATGGCCGTCATGTTTGCTGCCTCCGCCAGTTTCATGACTCCGATCGGTTATCAAACGAATCTTTTCATCTTTGGTCCCGGAGGATACAAATTCATCGATTTCGTAAAGGTGGGCACCCCGTTGAGCATCCTTTTCTGGCTGATGGCGTCATTCCTGATCCCCGCCTTCTGGCCGTTCTGAAAAAATGTCAACAAGATGGCTAGGAGCTCGTATTTTCGGGCCAGTTTTACGCCCTTGGGCCATATCCACTTGACTTCTTAAGGTTTTGACTATACAAAGGATAGGCATGTCAGGAGTACAATAATGTGGAAAAAAGAGAATGAAGATAACGAACCCAGCACCCCGGTTCGTCGGACCAATTCGGTTGATCAATTAAAAGACAGGGCCATCATCGGCGGATCGATTGCCATCAAGGGTGAACTCACCGGCGAGGAGGATTTGCTCATCCATGGCCGTGTCGAAGGAAAGATCAACCTCAAACAACACAATGTCACCATTGGGGAACAAGGGAAGGTCAAAGCGGACGTTTACGGCAAGATTATTAGCGTCGAAGGAGAACTTCAGGGCAATCTGTTCGGCGAGGAGAAGATTATCATCCGGCAATCAGGAATCGTCAGCGGGAATTTGACCGCCCCTCGAGTGAATCTAGAGGATGGTTCGAAATTCAAAGGAAGCATCGACATGGACGCCCGCAGTCAGGACAAGCAGAGGAACCTCTCCGAAACCCGATCCGAGGATCAAGTGCGGTCGGTCAAAGAAAAGGTACCTTTTTCACCCCAGAGTGAGGTGAAGCAAAGCAGGGACGTGGGCGTAGGCATGAAGGCAGGCTCGTCTCCCTCTAACAGATGAAAAAATGGCTCTCTTCCTTGGGTATCAAGTCAGAGACCAAGGTGGAAGACTCTCCCCCTCCTGAACCCGAAATTCACACCTCCCCTGCACTCAATGTCCTGAACCGCCAGTTGCGCCATGAGCGGAAGTACCACATTCTTGACCTGGGCCCGGCCTGCGGGGCAAACGTCGATTTCTTTTCTCAGTTTACCTGCAAGATCTATATTGAAGATCTCCACCAAACTCTGACGTCTTTTGACTTCCTCTCACCAGAGGACGGCTTTAGCTACGAGACGGTTTTTGAATACCTCTTTCCTTATTGGAAAAACACCCAGTTTGACGTCATCATGAGTTGGGATCTCTTTAATTATTTGCAAAAAGAGGAGTTTGAGCATCTCGTCCGGCATCTGGTTCAGTTCTGCCGGACTGGTACCCTGCTGTTCTCCCTGATTTCCACCCGTCAACACATTCCCGAAAAACCGACTACCTTCAAGATCCTGGACCATCGTCATCTTCTCTACCAAGCAAACTCGACTGTCCTGCGGAAATGCCCGAGATACCAGCAGTCCGATTTGACTCAGGTGATGCCCAACTTTGAGGTGGGCAGTTCCTTCCTGCTTCGAAACGGCTTCAAGGAGTATCTGTTCTCCTGCAAGTAACTCACCCGGATTATGCATAGATGTTTTACTCCATCCCCGCTGGCACCGTTGAGCTTCCTCGACACATCGTCACGCCGCCTTCATCTGAGCGCAGTGAAGAAAACTTATGCGTAATCCGAGTTAGGAGATAGGGTATGACTCCGGTCCTGGTCACGCTCTTTTGTTTCGGGATCTATCTAGTCGGCTACCATGTCTACGCCAAGTACCTGGCGCAACAGATCTTTAAGCTGGATGCGAACATTGCCACTCCCTCTCATCAGTACCAGGATGGAATCGACTATGTGCCCAGCAATAAGTATGTTCTTTTCGGGCATCACTTTGCTTCTATTTCCGGGCTGTCTCCCATGCTGGGACCTGCAATTGCGGTGATCTGGGGCTGGGTACCTGCTCTGCTCTGGGTCGTCATCGGAACCCTCTTTATCGGAGCCGTCCATGACTTCGGCGCTCTTGTCATCTCGATGAGGGCCCGGGGAATGTCGGTCGGCAAAGTTGCCGAAGACATCATCGGTCCCCGCGCCAAGACCCTGTTTCATATCATCATCTTCTTCCTGATCGGGCTGGCCATGGGGGTCTTTGTACATGTTTGTGCCACACTGCTGACCACCGCCTACAATCCGGAAGCCATTTACCCCACTGGCATTCTGATGGTTCTGGCGGTCCTGATGGGCTGGTCGGTCTACAAGAAAAATGCTTCGATTGCCGGGGTCACGGTCATTGCCTTCGCACTCACACTGTTCACTGTTTGGATCGGGACCAAGCTTCCCATAATCGACCTCAGTCTAGACCAGTGGAAAGTGATTCTTCTGGTCTACAGCTTCGCGGCCTCGGTACTGCCCGTGTGGCTTCTCCTGCAACCACGGGACTACATCAATTCTCTACTGCTCTATCTGGGGTTGGCTGGCATTTTTTCCGGCTTTTTTATCTTGCGGCCGGAATTCGCCGCTCCGGCGGTACAGATCCATCCGGAAGGAGCACCACCTCTTTTTCCCTTTGTCTTCATCGTCATCGCCTGTGGAGCCGTCTCGGGCTTCCATGGTTTAGTCTCTTCGGGCACAACCGCAAAGCAGATCAGCAGGGAAACGGACGCTCAGTTCATCGGCTACGGTGGCATGATCGGGGAATCTCTACTGGGCCTGGCCTCTGTGTTGGCCTGTACTGCCGGTTTTCTCACGCGCGACCTTTGGATGGAGCACTACGCCTCTTGGGAACTGGCTCAAGGTCTGGGGCCCAACATGAAGGCCTTCATTGAAGGCTCCGCACTATTCTTGCACCAGCTCGGGATTCCGCTGGAGATTGCCAAGGCCTTTGTGGCTCTGGTGGCAATCTCCTTCGCCTTGACCACACTGGATTCAGCCACTCGGTTATTGCGCTTCAACATCTCGGAAATGGGTGAGACCATAGGATTCTCACCTCTTTCAAATCGTTATCTGGCCTCCGGCGCCGCAGTGGCTGTTGTCGGCTCTTTTGCCTTCTACCAGGTGGACGGGCGGGCGGCCGGGCTGGCCTTGTGGCAGCTTTTTGGCACGACCAATCAGATTCTGGGTGGTCTCACTCTGCTGGCCGTTACCCTCTATTTGATACAAAAGCGGCGGCCTTATTGGGCCACCGGTCTGCCCATGATCTTCATGCTGGTGACGACCCTAACGGCGATGGTGCTCAAACTGAAGGACTTCTGGGATAGAGGCACTCACCTTCTGCTGTTGCTGGGGGGAGGAATTCTTTTCCTGTCGATCTGGCTGGCGGTGGAAGCAACGCTGCGCATTGCCAAAAGCAAACAGATCGCCAATCTCGGTCAAGTCCCGGAAGGCTGAAATCTCACTACGGCAGGACTCCTAAATCGCTCAGCTGCTGACGCAACTGCTTTTCTTCCACGAATAAGATTCCCCTGATTCCCAACCTCTCTCCCCCTAGAATGTTCTCCAGCCGGTCATCGACAAGCAAGACTTCAGAAGGGGCGCACCCCGCTTTTTCCAGAGCGGTCTGGTAGATCTTCTCATCGGGTTTCAAACAGCCAACCTGGTAGGAAAGCACATACTCGTCAAAGTCATTCACCACAGAGTACACCTGTGAAAGATAATCAAAGTGCATCTCGTTCGTGTTGGAAAGGGCCACCATTTGATAACACTCACTCAGCTGTTGAAACAGGTGCGGGGAGAAGAGGTTTGGTTGATCTTGACCCAGAGTGAAAATGTTGCTCCAGGCCTCCTTGAAACTTTCCAAAGAGATGTTCATTTCGAATACATGGGAAACGCGCTGGTAGAACTGCTCAGTACTGAGTTCTCCCCTTTCGTAGACGGCAATATCGGTAAAGCTGCCCAAACGCCTCTCGATTTCCTCTTCAGAAAATCCGGTCAGTTTCTGCATCCTTTCCAGCAAAACTCCTCGATTCATCTGGACGAGAACCTCTCCGATATCGATGAGCAGAGTGTTAACTTTGTTGGTCAAGGTTTGCGGTCTCCACAGATGTTTGTTCGTCTACGGAATAGTTCTCCAAGATCTGACGGAACAAAGTTGTTTCAATGTTGCTGCCACTCAGGATCACGACCACGGTCTTGCCAGCCAGTTTGGCACCGAACTTTCTGGCCCCTGCCAGGGCAGCCGCGCCCGCTCCCTCAGCAATATTGTGCGTGGTCCGGTAAATCTCATAGATGGCAGCAGCCAGTTCCTGCTCACTGACGGTTATGATCTCATCCACCAGTGAGCGAATGATAGAGAAGGTCAACTCGAAAGGGATGCGTGTCGCCAATCCGTCCGCGATCGTGTCGCAACTATCGGTGGTTTGAATCTTCCCTTTCTTCCACGACAGAAAGACCGACGGAGCCTGTTCTGCCTGGACCCCGACCACCTTCACTCCGGGAGCAAGTGCTCGAACCACTGTCAGAACTGCGGATACACCGCTTCCACCACCCAGAGGAGCGAAAATATAGTCGGGCCTGGGAACCTCCTCCAGAATTTCCAGCGCGTAGGTGCCCACTCCATGAATCAACATGGGTTCATTAGCTGCGTGAATATAGCGTAGACCCTCTTTCTTTTGGATTTCCTCCACTCGTTCCCTGGCCTCATCAAAGTCTCGACCATGGATCAGTAATTGAGCGCCCAGGGCCTCCATGGCCTCATTCTTCTCGGGATTGTTTCCGTGGGGTACTGCGATCGTGCAGCGGACCCCCTTCAGCTTCGAAGCCAGGGCGATCGATTGTCCGTGGTTGCCGCGGGTAGCCGTAATAACTCCTCGACGCCTTTCTTCATCGCTCAGATGACTGATCAAATGAATCCCTCCCCGGATCTTGAATGAGCCGGTCGGATTATGATTCTCGTGTTTTACGTAGGCCTGACAGCCAAGCAGGCGGTCCAAAAGTGGATAGCGAAGCATCGCTGTTGACCGCAGATAACGATAAACTGAATGGCGGGCTTCCAATATCCCCTGAACACTAACTTCCATAATTTCCGCCTCAATCTCCGTGGTTTTCAGGACGGGACGTCTCGATCCTGTCAGAGCCGGGCAGCAGCTGGCATGACTCTGCCAACGGCCTACATATTCTTGTAATTCGGACCTCCACCGCCTTCCGGAGGCGTCCACACGATGATCTCATAAGGGTCCATGATGTCACAGGTCTTGCAGTGTACACAGTTACTGAAATTCAACTGCAGAGCAGGTCCATTCTGTCGGGTGACCATCTCGTACACGTGGGCTGGACAGAAATACTGACAGGGGTTCCCATACTCTTGAGTGCAACGGTTGTGACAAATATCAAGATCCAGAATCTTCAGGTGGCAGGGTTGATCCTCTTCGTGGGCGGTGTCAGAAAGGTAAACATCCGTCAGCTTGTCAAACGTAAGGCGACTGTCAAAGCGAGGCCTGCTGCGCTGCTCGTCATCGGTCTCCGGATATTCTTCAAGTCGTCTCATTCTCCGATGGCCAGCCATAATCGGGAATGGGTCTCTGACTCCCCGTCCCCGGGTAAGAAACTGCAGACCCGTATGGATGATGCCCGACCAGAAGCTCTTTTGATAAGCCTGACGAAAGTTGCGTACTTTCCACAGTTCCTCTCTGGCCCAACTGCTCTCAAAGCGCTCGGCATAGCCCTTCAGTGTCGACTGGGAAAAGTTGTCCTGAATCAGAGCTTCAAAAATAGTTTCCGCTGCCAGCATTCCCGACTTGATGGCCAGATGAATTCCCTTGAGCCGCTGTCCATTGAGGAAACCGGCCGAGTCCCCCACAATGAGAAGACCATCAGCGAAAAGACGTGGCATTGAGTAGTAACCGCCTTCGGGGATGGCCTTGGCTCCGTAACTGATCGCCTTCCCTCCTTCCAACATTTCCCGAACAAACGGATGCATCTTGAACTGCTGGAGTAAACGGTGGGGATCCAAACGGGGATTCTGGTAATCAAGGCCCACCACTACACCAAGATCGATGAGGTTCTCCTTCCTGGTGTAAAGAAAACCACCCCCGAATTCCTGAATCCCGAGTGGGAAACCGAGAGTGTGATAGACCTGACCTGCAGGAATGTCGGCGGCGGCTTGCCAGATTTCCTTCACCCCAATTGAATAAATCTGGGCGGCGCTCTTTGGACTCAGTTTGAGGCGACTTTCAGCCTGACGAAGTAGAGAACCCCTCGGGCCTTCACCCAACACGGTCACCTTTGCCAGCACATCAATACCCGACTCAAAATTCCCCTTCCTTTTCCCTTTCCGATCGATTCCCTTGTCTCCGATCCGAACCCCACTGACCGCATTCCCCTCATAGAGAAGCTTGACTCCTGGAAATTCCGGGTAAACATCGACACCATTTTCTTCACACAGTTCAGCCATCCACCTGATCACCTTTCCAAGAGAGGCAACATACAGGCCGTGGTTTTTCAAAGGTGGCGGGGTAACAGGAGATCGGAAGGCGTGATTCCCAGTTAGAAAATAAAGTGCATCATCTGTGACTGCTGAATCATAGGGCGGTTCTTGATCCTCAAACCCTTCCAACAGTTCATCCAAAGCTCGTGGATCGATGACCGCCCCACTCAAAGCGTGCGAACCGATTTCCTTCCCCTTCTCAATCACCAGCAGGGTCAGATCCGCCAGGCTTCGACCCGACTTCCTTCCCAGGTCGACCGCTTCATTGTGCTCACGTATCAATCGAGACAGGTGCAGGGCAGCTCCCAGACTGGCCGGCCCGGCGCCCACAAAGAGAACATCTACTGCAAGCTGCTCACGCCCCATTGTTTGGCTATATTAGCACCACAGCAACAGAAGCTGCCCAGGGCGGCTCAGTCTCCAATTCGTGGGACAAAGCGCTTCCTCACCGGACTTGGATAGTTGCAGGAGAAAAAAGGGTCAGATGAGTCGGATTGTAGGAAGGGTAGTCCGGATT
>JAUXKG010000086.1 GCA_030624355.1 Acidobacteriota bacterium | reverse complement strand
TCTAAGGCCCGGGAGACAGCTCGTTCTGCTGTAATCCGGGCATAACCAAAGTTCACGAGCGCCGAAACTACATCTGTCTGAAGGGAGCTGGAAACACCGGCGACTTTCTCCCCTTGAAGTTCGGGAAACAGATCCACGGCCCTGTCCTTCAGCTCCAGGATAAGACGTTCCGCCGTCTTCTTTCCTACTCCGGGAATCTTGTTGAGCCGAACCACATCGCCATCCATCACCGCGTCCACAAACTCATTTACAGGAAGCCCAGAAAGAATTCCGATCCCAAGTTTCGGACCGATGCCCGAGACCTGGATCAATTGGGTGAACAGCTTCTTCTCCTTGCCCGTGAGAAAACCATACAGGCTGAGAACATCTTCCTTGACGTGAGTATAGATACGCAGACTGACAGTGTCGCCTATTTCTCCCAGCTCGTAATAAGTAGAAAAAGGGATCAGGACTTCGTAGCCAACTCCATGGACATCGATCAGCAGACGGTCTGCTCCCTTCTCAGTGAGGATTCCTTCCAGCCGGGCGATCATCCCGGGCAATTATAGAATCAATTCACAGAAAACGGGAAGCTTATCTGCCAGGTTCCCCCCTTCCTCTGGATTGAGAGACAGCAAAAGAATAGACTGACGTTTTGCTCCGATTATCTTATGATAAGGGATTTGCCGGAGGGAACAGACCTTGACGATTGACCGCTCTGAGATCCTCAACCACTTCCGCAAGAACAGAGGTCTGCTGGGAATACGAAGCAAACTTCCGGTCCGAGATGAGTACATGCTCTCTCTGCTGTACACCCCTGGGGTCGCCGAACCCTGTCGCCACATCAATAAAGACACCTCTCTAGCCCTCACCTACACAATCAAGGGAAACACCGTGGCTTTGCTGAGCGATTGTTCCGATGCGATGTTCAAACGCTTCGGCCCTCACGGATTGATCCCCTTCTTGGAGAGCCATGCCCTCATCTGCCGCGAACTGGCCGCCATCAACGCCTACCCTCTGACCCTGGACATCGATTCCGATGATGTCTTCGTTGAAACGGCAGTCAATCTGGAACCTGGAATTTTCGGAATCGCTGTAGATTATTGTGAGTTTCCAAGAGTTTTGGATCTCCTGGAAAGGATCCAGAGTCAGGTTGACGTACCAGTGATCAATATTGCCGGGGAGGTAACTGCCGCTCTTTTACTGACAGGCTTTTACAACGCAAGTCGATTGCTCAAGAAGAAGCCAGAGGAGATGGAGATCCTTCTGTACGGTCTGAATTCTGCAACCCATGCCCTGGCCAATCTGGCTCAGCAGTCGTCTTTCAGCAACCTGCGTCTGGTGGATCCTGATGGAATAGGCTCATCGCTGAAGATCGAAAGCGAGCGCACTGTGCCAGAAGGTGTTCAACCTCATATCGTTGTGAATGCATGCGAGGAAGTTCCTTCGAACCTGCTCTCATCTCTTCAGCAACAAAATTTCGTCTTTGATCTCTCATCTCAGGATCACCGCTCTGAATCAGTGTGTCATTACTACCATTTCTGGAATCGGGAGGTCCTCTCTTTTCATCCTCTACTCATTTTCCCGGGGTTGTTCCGGGGCATGATGGACTGCTGTCTGACAAAAATTCCGCCTCATTTCTTTGTGAAAATTGCCGAGAACGTGGCCCGTCTGCAGGACGATGCCGGTCTCAAAGAGGGGCAAATCTTCCCGGATCCCCTCGATCTCAAGATTGCTCCCACTGTTGCCCGCACGGTGACCCAGCTGGCAAAAGACGCCTATCCCGACCGTGACTTTCCAGCTCCTGAGACAATATACCAGCGAGCCTTTGAGAAGATTTACACCGGCGAAAGGCCCCACGCGGGATCGGCCTATTTAAAGAGATCCAAACGCAAAAAATCGTCTGAGTCTTTGGCCAAAGAGTCTCTGGAACTGCACGAACAGTTCAGAGGAGCCATCGAAGTTGTTGCAAAGCTTCCGCTGCGAGACGAGTTCATGTTGAAGATTATTTCCCCCCCTCAGGTGCAGGTGCCGGCCGAAGAGATTCTGCAAGATCCACTAAAGGTCTTCGAGTACAGCAGCAAGAGTAACCTGGTGGCGGTGGTCACGGATGGCTCAGCCGTGCTGGGACTGGGGAATATCGGAGCAGAAGCTGCCTTGCCCGTCATGGAAGGAAAGTGTCTGCTATTGAAAACCCTGGCTGGCGTGGAAGGTATTCCTCTCTGCCTGCGGTCCCAGGATCCTGACGTCATTGTTCGTGTGGTGGCTGCCTTTCGTCCCGTCCTGGGAGGAGTCAATCTGGAGGACATCTCGGCTCCCCGCTGCTTCCAGATCGAAGATCAATTGCGCGAGATTACCGACATTCCCATCTTTCATGACGACCAGCACGGAACCGCCGTGGTGGTTCTGGCCGGCATCCTCAATGGAGCACGTAACTTTGATCTGAAGCTGGGAGATCTGGACATTGTCATCAATGGCGCTGGAGCTTCGGCCATCGCGGTCACCAAGCTGTTGCTCAAGGTGGGCGTTGGAGAGGTCATTCTGTGCGACACTCGGGGGGCGATCTACGAAGGACGTTCGGAGGGAATGAATGACATGAAGGAGAAGATGTCCCGAATCACTAACCGCAGCAAGAGAAAAGGCGGTTTGAAAGAGGTGATCCAGGGGACCAAGGTGTTCCTAGGACTCTCCGTACCCGATGTCCTGAACCAGGAAATGATCCGAACCATGGCAAAAGATCCCCTGATCTACGCCCTGGCCAATCCCAACCCGGAGATTATGCCCGATGAGGCTGCAGCCGCCGGTGCGGGACTGGTGGCTACCGGACGCAGCGATTTCAAGAATCAGATCAACAATTCCCTGGCCTTTCCCGGCATCTTCCGGGGAGCATTGGATGTCCGGGCCAAGAACATCAATGATGAAATGAAGATTGCAGCAGCTCGAGCCATCGCGAGTCTCGTCTCAGACCGGGAACTGCGCCCCGATTACATCATCCCTCCTGCGCTCGACTCCAGAGTTCCCCCTCAAGTGGCAGCAGCAGTGGCAAAGGCTGCTCTGGAAACGGGCCAGGCTCGAGTACTGGTGGACCCTAGAGTCATCCGGGAAAACACTCGTGAGTTTCTGTACGGTGGCAGACTCGATCCAGTGATGGGCGAACCCCTGTAAGCTAGGAATCTGTCCGGGCTAGTGTCCTGAGGGGCGACGAGATGGACGAAACAACGTGCCGCGAGTGGATCTGCGAGATCGGTCGGCGCATGTACGCCAAGGACATTGTAGCCGCCAACGAAGGGAACCTCTCTATTCGCATGGGCAATCGGCTGCTGGCTACCCCTACAGGCGTTTGCAAAGGATTTCTCAAACCGGAAGACCTGGTCATCACCGACCTGGAAGGTGAGCAGATCAGCGGTGAGATGAAGGTCTCGACCGAAATCCTCATGCACGTGGTCGTGTACAAGCACCGTCAAGACGTACACGCCATCTGCCACGGCCATCCGGTCTATGCTACCGCCCACGCGGTAGCCGGCATTCCTCTGACCGAGGCACTAATGCCTGAAGTGGTGGTCACACTGGGCTGCGTTCCCGTGGCACCTTACGGGACCCCTTCCACCCGTGAGCTGGCGGACAGCCTGGTGGATCTGGTCCCCAATTTTGATGCCATTCTGCTGGCAAACCACGGGGCAATTACCTACGGAGCAGACCTGGAGCAGGCCTTTTTCAAGATCGAAATTCTGGAGCACTTCGCCAAAATCAATATCTTGACTCGAAGCCTTGGGGAACCGACCCTGCTCTCCCGCGAAGCCGTGGACAAACTGTTTGCTGTGCGGGAAAAGTATGGTATAACGGCCCCGGAATTTCGCCAGTTCGGCTGTCCAGTGACAGCAGAGGACGAGGTCGAGGTCGAAACTGTGACCTTGTCTCGAAACGAACTCGAAGACCTTCTCGAGCAAGTAATCCTGGAGATGAGAAAAGGGGTCAAAGCTTGAATCTCCACTTAGGTTCTCTTACGAAAATTCAGAACTCCAGATTCCCGGAATTTGGAGGTTTACGCCTGACCCTGTTTCGTTTACGCTAGTGTCACTAGTTCCGGAGGAGAAAACATATGGCTGATTCGATGGAGGCGTTGGGGATGGTTGAGACGAGGGGCCTGGTGGCCATGATCGAGGCGGCTGACGCCATGGTCAAGGCCGCGAAGGTGACCTTGGTCGGCTACGAGAAGGTCGGCAGCGGACTGGTGACGGCTATCGTTCGCGGAGATGTGGCCGCCGTCAAGGCAGCCACCGATGCCGGCGCAGCAGCGGCTCGCCGAGTGGGTGAACTGGTAAGCGTCCACGTCATTCCCAGACCACATGCTAACCTGGACGATCGACTCCCAATCACCGTTTCAAATGAATAAGACAGAGTCTCTTCTGCTCAGAGTCAACTCCGCCCTCTTTCCTAGTCATGATTCTCGGTAAAGTTGCCGGCACCGTCGTTGCCACCCGCAAAGACGAAAAGCTGCAAGGTAAGAAGCTCCTCATTGTCAGGATTATCGATCCTGAGAGCGGTCAGGCGACCGGTTACCAGGTTTCAGTAGACACGGTGGGTGCCGGTGCCGGTGAAACTGTTATTCTCGTGGGTGGGAGCTCGGCTCGAATGGCCGACGGGCTGAAAGACCATCCCGTCGACTCCGCCATCGTGGGCATCGTCGACACCGTGGAGTTGTCACCCGATAAGCAGGCGACGAGAAGCAGAAAGGATCGATAGAATATGAGACTGGCTCGAGTGGTGGGAACCGTAGTCTGCACAGCCAAGAATGCTTCGCTGGAAGGGAAGAAGATGCTTGTCATCAAGCTGCTCGATCGCTACGGCAAAACAACGGAGAAATCCTTGATTGCTCTCGACTCCGTAGGCGCGGGTGTCGGAGAAGACGTCTACTGTGTTCATGGCAAAGAGGCTTCCTTTCCCTGGCACCCGACTGATTTGCCCGCTGATTGTACGATCGTGGGGATTCTGGACCCATATAACTTTCAGTTAGCTCGTTCGTAGTGTTCGTCGGCTCCTGACCCAAAGTGAGTATTCATGATCATCGGCAATGTGATCGATCATTTCGTGGCCACCCAAAAGCACTCTGCTTACGAGGGACAGAAGCTGCTTCTGGTTCAGCCCCTGACTCTGGAGGGTCAGGAAGGTGGAGAACCGATTTTGGCCATCGATGGAGTCGATGCCGGAGAGGGCGACCAGGTCCTGGTGGTTCTGGAAGGTTGGTCGGCAATGTACATACTGGGTCAGTTTTCGACCTCCGTCGATGCAGCCGTTATTGGTGTCATCGATCAGATAGATCTTCACGACGGCCTCTGATGCTAGCCCGGATTATGCATAGGTTCTCGTCACGAAGCGCCGAAAGCGCCGGCCTGACAAGGCGCGCGACCGAGGCCCCCGCAAACATACTGTATGGTACGTTGAGGAGGCCGACCGAGCGCAACACAGTCAGGACGAGTGATTTCGGTGATGCAGTAGTGAACTTATGCATAATCCGGGCTAGAATGGCATCTGAGGGTCTTCGGAGTGTTGTGATTCGTGTAATCCATTTGGTTGGCCGAAATTCTTCTCATTCCATGGACTCATGAAAGCTAAGGTCATCGTTCGACTCAAGGAAGGGGTATTGGACCCTCAGGGTCAGACCATTCGCCGCTCTCTGAACAAGATGGGGCACGGGCAGGTCAGCAGGGTGCGTCAAGGCAAATACTTCGAGCTCGAGCTCAACGACCTCTCAGATGAGCAGGAAGCCCGCCACCTTGTTGAGCAAATCGCCCGCGACATCCTGTCCAATCCCATCATAGAGAGCTTCCAGATCGAGGAGATTTCATGAGGTTCGGGGTCGTAGTGTTTCCGGGTTCAAATTGTGATCATGATGCCTATCACGCACTTCGGCACGGGATGAATCAGGAAACACACCTGCTGTGGCACGGGGAAACGGATCTCCAAGGAGTTGATGCGATCATCATTCCGGGCGGATTTTCTTACGGGGACTATCTGCGCTGTGGGGCAATCGCGAAGTTTTCTCCGATCATGGAAAGCGTTCGCCGACACGCAAAAGGGGGGAAGCTGGTGCTGGGAATTTGTAACGGCTTTCAGATTCTGCAGGAAGCGGGAATGCTCCCAGGCGTCATGCTACGCAACGCCGGCCTCAAGTTTGTTTGCCGGCATGTCCACCTGTGCGTCGACAACGTGAAGACCCCTTTCACGAGGTCCTGCCAGTCGGGACAGGTTCTAAAGATTCCGATTGCCCACAACGACGGCAACTTTTTCCTCCCGGAGGACGAATTGGCTGCTCTCAAGAAACAAGGGCAGGTGGTGCTCCGCTACTGCGATGCCGAAGGAAACATCACCCCCCAGGCCAATCCGAACGGTTCCGTAGACAACATTGCAGGGGTGAAAAATCGGGAAGGCAATGTAATGGGTCTGATGCCGCATCCCGAGCGGGCCGCAGAAACACTGCTGAATTCTGAGGATGGCCGGCTGATCTTTGGATCGATGATGGCCCAGTCGGAGAACTAGTACACTAGTGCCGAAAACACTCGATTTAATCGAAAGCCACGGCCTGACAGCGGAGGAATATGAGCAAATCAGGGAACGGCTGGGCCGCGAGCCGAACCTGACAGAGCTGGGCATCTTTTCCGTGATGTGGTCCGAACATTGCAGCTACAAAAGCTCCCGTCTGCATCTGAAGAAACTCCCCACCGAGGGTCCACAGGTTATCGAGGGTCCGGGTGAAAACGCCGGAGTCATTGACATTGGCGAAGGTCTGGCCGCCGTCTTTAAGATCGAATCGCATAATCACCCTTCCTTTATTGAACCTTACCAGGGAGCGGCAACCGGTGTCGGGGGCATCATACGGGATATCTTCACCATGGGAGCTCGGCCCGTGGCCTTACTCGACTCTTTGCACTTCGGCCGTCTGGAGGATCCGGCAAATCAGTTGATCATGGAAGGCGTCGTGGCTGGAATTGCAGGTTACGGCAATTGTATCGGCATTCCCACAGTCGGTGGAGAGCTCCATTTTCAGAAACTTTACAGCCAAAATCCCATCGTGAATGTTTTCTGTTTGGGAATCGCACCCGTAGATCAGATCTTCCGGGCCAACGCCTCGGGAGTAGGTAATCCAGTCATCTATGTGGGGGCGAAAACCGGGCGCGATGGAATTCACGGAGCCACCATGGCCTCCGAGGAGTTCAGTCAAGACTCTGAATCCAAGCGCCCCACCGTCCAGGTGGGCGATCCCTTTCTGGAGAAGCTGCTGCTGGAAGCCTGCCTGGAGGTGATGCAAAGCGGAGCGGTGGTGGGCATTCAAGACATGGGGGCGGCAGGGCTGACCTGCTCAACCTGCGAGATGGGAAGTCGGGGACAAACGGGCATCAGCATCGACTTGTCCCTCGTTCCCCAGCGTGAAGAGGGAATGAGCCCCTACGAAATCATGCTTTCCGAATCACAGGAACGGATGCTGCTGGTGGCCCAGAAAGGGCGAGAAGAGGAAGTTCTGGAAATCTTTCGTAAGTGGGATCTGGATGCTGTCGTCATCGGTCAGGTCAGCGAAGACAACCGTCTGAGCATCCGCGACAACGGTCAGGAGATTGCCGACCTACCGGTTGAAACACTCACCGACCAAGCTCCGCTCTATGACCGCCCCGCCCGGGAGCCTGCCTATCTATCCCAACTCAATAACTGGAAGGATTTGCAGTTTCCCGAGCCCCTCGACTACAACTCCCTGTTGCTGGAGGTGGTACAGTCCGCTCACTTCTGCAGCCGCCGTTGGATCTACCAGCAGTACGATCACATGGTTCGAACCAACACCATCATGCTTCCTGGAAGCGACGCGGCAGTCCTTCGCCTGAAGAAGGGATCCGGTGCCCTGGCCATCAGCCTGGATGGAAACAGTCGCTTGTCTCACCTGAACCCTCGTATGGGAGCCAGATTGGCCACCGCGGAAAGCTGTCGTAATCTGGTCTGTTCGGGAGCCCGTCCCCTGGCCGCAACCAATTGTCTCAACTTTGGGAATCCGGAGAACCCGGAGGTCATGTGGCAGTTCATCGAGTCGGTGGAAGGGATTCGAGAGGCCTGCGAAGCCTTTGAGACCCCGATTACCGGA
>JAUXKG010000173.1 GCA_030624355.1 Acidobacteriota bacterium | reverse complement strand
GTGCCTGCTTCAACAGGAGGATTTATTCGTTTGTCGACGCCAGTGAGCGGTCCCGAGCCCTCTAGCCCGGAGTATCCATAAGTTGTCTACTGCAGTGCCGCTCGCCTTCATCTGAGCGCAGTGAAGAATCATCCATGCTTACAGTGTTGTGCTGCCTTGTTAACATGGATTCCACGGATTAACGAACACGGATTGACACGGATTCGGAGATTTGTGAGTTGCACGCCCTGTCATCGCGGCGCCTGCGGCACCTCGTCACGACAACCTATGTATACTCCGGGCTTGGCCCTAGAAAAGAGGGACAAAGTGGACTGTTCCCGACCTTACTTCTAGGCGGAGATCTCTTCCTGTACGTGTTCTTGACCGATGGCTGGTTCAGTTTGGTCCAGTTGGCGTGGCGCCCGATCGATCCTATGGATGTCGGGAAGATCTTGTTTGGCGGGAACTCCCAGATCTTTGAAGCGGCGGGCCTGGACAAAAACACGTCGCTCAAAGGAGCCGGCGGTCTCATTGTAGGCTTGTACGGCCCGCTCCAGACTGGATCCCAAGCGAGACAGGTGCTCAGCCATTTTGAAGAGACGGTCGTAAAGTTCTTTACCCATGGTTGAGATCTGCTCCGCATTTTGGCTCAGCAACTCTTGATTCCAGCCGTAGTCGATAGCCTTGAGAAGTGCGATCAAAGTTGTGGGAGTCGCCATGATGACGCGCTTGCGGCTGCTGTCTTCCAGTAGATTCGGGTTGTAGCGAAGTGCTGCGCTGTACAGGCTCTCGAGCGGAATGTAGAGAGCCACAAATTCGGGACTGCCTTCCAGATGGTCCCAATAGGACTTGCTTCCCAACTCCGAGATGTGTCGCTGAAGCTGGCGGCAGTGTTCCCTCATCAACTGATCCTTTTTCTCCTCATCGGGCTCTTCGACGGCCTGCAGATAGGAATCCATCGGAACCTTGGCATCGATCACGATCTTTCGTCCGCCGGGAAGGTAAACAATCAAATCAGGTCTCAGGCGAGAGTCTTGAGCAGAGACGGTTTCCTGAGTTTTAAAATCACAATGCTCGACCAGGCCTGCCAGCTCGACGACCCGCTTGAGGCTCATTTCACCCCATTTTCCCCTCACATGTGAGGCCCGCAAGGCCTGTACCAGGTTGCCAGTTTCCTTGCGCAGCTCAGTCTGGCTGGCGGCTACATTCTCCAGGTATTGATGCAGTCCTCCATAAGCTTTTTCACGCTTCTGTTCCAGTGCAACAATCTGTGTTTCGTATTTTTCCAACGTCGTTTTGAGCGGGTCTACCAGCTCGCGGATAGCCTGTTGCTTGAGTGTCATTTCACCCTTAGCCTCTGCCTGAAATTTTTCTAGAGATGTCTTGGCCAGATCCACAAAGGCCTGGTTGTTCTGGATCAAAGCCTGATTGGCCAGTGAACCAAAAACCTGTTTCAACTGGTTTCTCAACAGAAAGAAAAGAACCGGGTAGCCCAAGAGAAGGACCACCAAGGCTAGCAGAAGAACAAAATACTCCATTAGACATATAGGGTACGCAAATGACCTGACATTCGGTTATGATTGGGAGTAACGGTGATCAGACTCTATTCCCAGAAGCTGAAGACTCCAGTTGGGGCTCTCCGGGTGGCCGGAAGCTCTCTGGGATTGTGCCGAATTTCCTTTCCAGTCGTACCTTCCAGGCACGGGTCTCACTGGTTCGAGCGATATTTCTCCCAGCTGCCTGAGGAATACTCGGCGCCGCTGTTGAGCCAGACGCTGGAACAGCTGAGAGAATACTTCGAAGGGGACAGGCGCCGTTTTCGTCTGCGTCTCGATCTGAGAGGAACCCCTTTTCAGCTGCGAGTCTGGGAACAACTGTTGAAGATCCCCTATGGTCACACGGTGAGTTATGGTGAAATTGCCTCTCGGATCCGTCAGCCGCGGGCCTGCCAAGCAGTGGGTGCAGCAGTGGGAAGCAATCCGATTCCGGTTGTGGTCCCCTGTCATCGGGTCGTTGGGCACGATGGTTCCCTGGTAGGCTTCGCTGGTGGTCTTCCCGCCAAGGAGAAGCTGTTGGAGTTGGAAGGAGCCAGAATTCCTTTCAACTGAGAGTAAAGCGCTAGATCCTTGATGTTCCGTGACAGCGGAGAGAAGAGGATCGGAGACTGTCCGGTTTGTAATCACAACACTGCCCACCGAATCTCCTGTCCCACAAATGGCATGCAATTTGTGGGACAGGACACTAAAATGACTGGCATGGAAGTGGTCGGGACAAGCCAGAGATCGATTGCTCGAATTCTGGAAAAAGCATGTTCTCAGGAACGCATGACTTCCGAGGAGGCCCTGAGCCTACTCCTCTCCGGAGAATTTCACCGAATTGGGCAGGCTGCAGACTGTGTGCGGGTTCACAAACACCCGGAGGGGAAGGTCTCCTTTCTGATTGATCGAAACATCAGTTATACCAACGTGTGCGTGGCCCGCTGCACCTTTTGCAATTTCTATCGGAAGCCGGGACATGAAGAAGGCTATATCCTGCCTCACCAGACCATTTTTGAGAAAATTGAAGAGACCCTACAACTGGGAGGTACGGGAGTTCTGATGCAGGGAGGTATGCATCCAGAGCTGAAGATTGACTATTTCGAGGATCTCTTGAATTCCATTCGCCAGCGCTATCCCATTCATCTTCATTGCTTCTCGCCTCCGGAAATTGTGGTGCTGGCGAGATTGAGCAAGATCAGCCTGCGGGAGGCCATCAGGCGCCTGAAGAAGGCCGGGTTGGATTCGATTCCCGGTGGTGGAGCGGAAATCCTGGTAGAGCCGATGCGTCGCCGCATTAGTCCCGGAAAGTGTACTGCCCAGGAATGGCTGGAGGTGATGCGCGTTGCGCATCAAGAAGGGCTTTTAACGACTGCCACCATGATGATAGGAGGAGGGGAAACCGTACAGGATCGAGTTGAGCATCTGAGGAATCTGCGACGACTTCAGGATGAAACAGGTGGGTTCGTAGCCTTCATCCCCTGGAATGTTCAGTTGGAAGGCACTCCCATGCAGGCTTCGATCGAAAGCCAAGTGGGATCACTCGAATACCTGACTTTGTTGGCGGTTAGCCGAATCTATCTCGACAACTTCAAGAATGTACAGGTTTCCTGGTTGACTCAGGGCTTGAAAGTAGCCCAGATTGCCCTTCTTTGGGGAGCCAACTATGTAGGCAGCATCATGTTGGAAGAAAATGTCATGAGTACTGCGGGCGCTTGTTATACCGCCAGCCGTCAAGATTTGGTGCAAGTCATTTCAGCGGCCGGGTTTGTGCCGGTTCAACGCGACACTCTCTATCGAACCTTTCAAAAGCCAAGCTGAGTCACAGGGGAGGAAGCTTGACAATCGGACTGTCTCAATGTATAAATATACGTTTTTGGCGAATATGAACAAAGAGAAACGCCAGCAGGCTATTCTCGACCTAGTTTACCGGGAGGATATCTCCAGCCAGGAGAAGTTGCGTAGAAAACTAGCTGGAATAGGCTTTGATGTGACGCAGGCGACCCTTTCCCGTGATCTCAGAGAACTGAGTGTGGTGAAGACAAGCTCCGAGGATGGAAGGTATAAATATACGCTCCTGGACAAGTGGGAGGGTCTGTCCATTCTACGTTGTGAGGTGAGCGGCAATCTACTGGTTTTCCAGACCGAGCCGGGCCTGGCGCCGGCTGTTGCCTATAAGATTGACGGCCTGCAGTTGGGGAGTATTGTGGGCACCGTTGCGGGAGAAAATACGCTTTTAGCAGTGGTAGCGGCAGGGCACGATGCACGCAAGGTGAGGAAGGAGTTATGGAACAGAATTCAGGAAGCATAAAGAAGATCGTCTTGGCTTATTCGGGTGGGTTGGACACCTCTGTGATGCTCTATTGGCTGAAAGAGAAGTACCAGTGTCCTGTAATGGCTATGGTGGCGGATGTCGGTCAGAGTGAGGATCTGGAGGCGATAGAGAAGAAGGCTTATGAGACAGGTGCCGATCAGGTTGTTATTTCGGATCTGAGAGAGTCGTTTATTCGCGATTTTGTCTTTCCCGCCATGCAGGCCCATGCTCTTTACGAGGGAGAATACTTGTTGGGAACCGCTCTGGCACGTCCGGTCATTGCAGTCGAACAGATCAACCAAGCCAGAGACTGGGGTTCCAATGCCGTGGCTCATGGTGCTACCGGCAAGGGCAATGACCAGGTCCGCTTTGAGTTGACTTTTCAGGCGCTGGCCCCGGAACTGAAAATTCTTGCCCCCTGGAGAATGTGGAAGTTTCAAGGGCGCAGCGATTTGATTGAGTACGCACAGTCCAAGGGAATTTCTGTCACCTCCAGTGAAGAGAAGCCCTACAGCATTGATCAGAACATCATGCATACTTCCTATGAGGGAGGGGTTCTGGAGGATCCCTGGCAGTCGCCACCGGAGGATATTTTCTTGCGCACGGTCTCTCCTCAGCAAGCACCCGATTCGGTGACTCAAGTTGAAATCGAGTTTGAGGAGGGTCTCCCCGTTCGATTGAACAACGAGCAGATGGGACCGGTCGAGATCTTGCAACAGTTAAACCGGTTGGCTGGTGCCAATGGCGTAGGACGGGTGGACCTGGTCGAGAATCGCATGGTGGGAATGAAATCTCGCGGGGTTTATGAGACTCCCGGGTTGACTGTGCTGTACAAGGCTCACAGTGCCCTGGAATCTCTAACGCTGGATCGTCAAGTTCAGCGTTTGAAGGCTGAACTGGCCTTGCAAATCTCTGAGCTGATTTACTACGGTTTCTGGTTTGCACCTGAAATGCAGTTGTTGCTCCAGCTTGTGAAGAACTCTCAGGAGCATGTCACCGGCAAGGTGAGGATGGATCTGTACAAGGGCAATTGCACTGTGCTTGGGAGAAGCTCTCCTTATAGCCTCTATGATCCATCTTATGCAACTTTCGAAGCGGACCAGGTTTATCAACAGAGTGATGCCGAAGGGTTTATTCGCCTTCAGGGACTTCGGTTGAAAATCGCGTCCCTTTTGCGCGGCCGGCCGGTGTCTGCCGTCCCCGGCGCTCAGGAGCCGTATGGTGAATCGGAAAAAGACGAAAAAGCCCTGGGGCGGTCGGTTTAAGGCCGACCTGGATCCCCTGGTACAGAAGTATACCGGCTCGTTGCAGTTGGATCGGCGGCTGGCGGGTTACGATATTCGTGGCAGCCGGGCGCACGTGCGTATGCTGGCAGCTCAGGGAATCATTCAATCAAAGGATGAAGAACTCATTTTGAAGGGATTGCTGCAGATAGAGGAGGAGATCGAAACCGGAGAGTTTCCTTATCGAGAGGAACTGGAAGACATCCACATGAATATCGAGCATCGTCTTCAGGAAATCGTTGGCGAAGCAGGACATCGTCTCCACACTGGGAGAAGCCGCAATGACCAGGTGGCACTGGACCTGAAGCTCTTTTGTCTGGAGACTGCAGCAGACTGGTGTAGCCGGGTTCTGGACTTTCAGCAGACAGTCGTCAATCGCGCCCAGAAACTGAAAAAGGGTCTGTTTCCGGGATGGACCCACTTGCAGGCAGCTCAACCATTGTCGTGGGGGCATTACTTGTTAGGCTTTTGCGAGATGCTGGGACGCGATTTTCAGAGACTGACTCAGTATCAGAAACTTCACGCATACAGTCCTTTAGGTGCGGGAGCTTTGGCCGGCAGTACACTTCCTCTGGCACCGGAACGAACTGCCCAGGAGCTGGGATTTTCCTCCAGCTTTGGCAACAGCTACGATGTGGTGGGAGATCGGGATTTTATTTTGGAACTCCTTCAGATTGCCACCCAACTGATGCTTCATGTGAGCCGTCTGGCGGAAGATTTTATCTATTTTTCCAGCACACCGGTAGGATGGGTCGAATTGCCGGACGCTCTTTGCACAGGCAGCAGCATGATGCCTCAGAAGAAAAATCCCGACATTCTGGAATTGGCGCGAGGTAAAGCTGCTTCCGTTTTGGGCCACACCAACGGCATGGCGGTTCTGATGAAGGGGCTCCCTACCTCCTATCATCGAGACC
>JAUXKG010000030.1 GCA_030624355.1 Acidobacteriota bacterium | reverse complement strand
TGGTCTGTACGCTCAGGCTGCAGGGGATCCAACCACCGTGAGACCAGATAACCGCCTGCAAATCCTCCCAAATGGGCCCAGTTGTCGACTCCTGTCATCATCAGACCGAATATGAACAGGATGATCGCATATCCCCAGGCCTGGCGTCCCACCGCACTGCTGCCCCGTTTGCCTGCGTAGACCAGCGCTCCCAACAGTCCAAAGACAGGAGCCGAAGCCCCCAAAGTGAACGACGCTCCTTGAAGCTGTTGCGGCAGAAAGACGAGGAACGCTCCCGCACAGCTGCTCATTAAAAACCCGCTGATAGAGGAGGCGGTGTAGATGATTACCGTTCTGCCGATCCCGTACTCGGTTGCGGTAGCGGGAGCCAGCTGGCGGACCCACATCATGTTGAACAGGATATGCAGCAGCCCTCCGTGCAGCCAGGCAGCACTCAGCAAAGTCCACCATCGTCCCAATTGGAAAACTGGAACGGCACCGCTGGCACCAAAAAGAAAGAGACCTCGAAGGCTGGGAGAAAGGATGGAAAAGAGACCGTCCATGCGAATTCCCCCGGGATCGACCAGGAGAGTCGCCACATAGAGAGCCCCACAGCCCCAGATCACGATTTGAACGAAGCCGAGATCTTGCCCCAATCCTCGCAGTAAGGGAGCAAAGCCCCACATCCCCGGATTGGTACGGCCGCAGTAAAAGCACTTCTCCTCGTTGATGCCGACAAGCTGGCCACATGCCGGGCACACAACCGATCCGGATGTCTGGCGTCGGAACAGATTCATTCAGTGCCTCGACTAATCCGGGCTAATAGCCAGCAGCCATTCCGTCCTTGCGTGACTCGCTTGCTCCTCGGTAGACGTCATTTTCCGCATCGTACAGGATGGCCTGATATCCGCCGTAGTCTCCCACCATGAAACGCACATTGTGTCCCTTTTCCACCAGGTTCCGGCGGACCTCGCCGGATATCTCCGACTCCAGTCCCAAGGATCCTCCGGAAGTCATTGTCTTTCCTGTGGGTGTGGATGAGCCCTCGTGGTAGAAGCGGGCGGCATCCCCTGCCTCCTGCAGGTTCATGCCAAAATCGATGATGTTACACAGAACCTGTACGTGTCCCTGCGGCTGCATGTCCCCGCCCATGACACCAAAAGCCATGTAAGGCTTGTTGTCTCGGGTAACGAATCCCGGAATGATGGTGTGGAAGGGTCTCTTGTTAGGTGCGTAACTGTTGAAGTGGCCCTCTTCGAGATTGAAAAGGAGACCTCGATTTTGTAACACGAATCCCAATCCGTCTGGTACCAGGCCGGAACCAAATCCTATGAAATTGCTCTGAATCAACGAAACCATGTTGTGTTCACTGTCGGCCACAGTCAGGTAGACGGTCCCCCCCTTCTGCAGTTTTGGATCACCGGCCGGAAGGTTCTGAGAAGCGCGATCAGGGTTCAGCAGTTTGCGACGTTCTGCGGCGTATTCCTTGGAGATCAGTTCGGCCACGGGGATCTCGTTAAAGTCGGCGTCGGCATAGAATTTTGCGCGATCTTCGAAGGCAATTTTCTTGGCCTCGACCAGGTGGTGAAGGTAGTCGGTGCTGTTGTGACCCATCGATTGAAGATCGAAGGCTTCAAGGATATTTAACATTTGCAGGGCAGCAATGCCCTGGCCGTTGGGAGGGAGTTCCCAGATATCGTAACCGCGGTAGTTGGAGGACACCGGATCTACCCAGGTGGAGCTGTGACTGGCCAGATCACGACGGTCAAGAAAACAGCCTACCCTTTTGCAGAATTCTTCGATGGTCTTCGCAACCTCACCCTGATAGAAGACCTCCCTGCCGCCTTGGGCAATCTTCTCGAGGGTCTTGGCCAAATCGGGATTGCGAAAGACTTCTCCCGTGGACGGAGCTTTTCCCTGAGGCAAGAAAGTGGGGGCGAAGTTGGGCTGATCCTTCAGACGCGGGCCGCCGATCGACCAGGAATTTGCGATGACCTCGGTGACCGGGAAGCCCTCACTGGCGTAACGAATGGTTGGAGAGAGCAATTTCTCCATGGGCAACTTCCCAAACTTTCCGTTCAACTCGAACCAACCATCCACACAGCCCGGCACCGACACCGGCAGCGGTCCAACGGCCGGAATATCCTTTAAGTTGCGCTTCTTGAATTCGTCCAGCGTCAAGGATTGAGGAGAACGACCACTGGCGTTTAACCCGTAAAGCTTTTGGTCTTTTTCGATCCAGACAATGGCATACAAGTCCCCTCCGATGCCGCAGCTGACCGGTTCCATCAAGCCCAATGCGGCGTTGGCGGCTATGGCAGCATCCACTGCGTTTCCCCCTTGTTTGAGAATGTCAATGGCGATCTGAGTTGCCAGAGGATGACTGGTGGCCGCCATGCCATGTTGGGAGATTACTTCAGAGCGAGTGGCAAACGGCTTTCCGGTCAGTCGATCGGCGGCCATTAAGACCGGCATGATCAAAAGAATGCAAACAAGCACCATGTAGATCATCATTTATGCCTCCTGGGCCGATGATAGCAATAACCAACTGAGCTGGACTAATGAAGGCCAGAGTCTATTCTATTCACCCCGCTGGTGTGAAGGGCTGGGAGTTCACCAGGCCTTCGGCTTGGCTGATCAGGTCTTCTATGACCGACAGTCCCTGTTGCCAGAACTGTTCGTCGTTTAGATCAACATCCAGTGGTTGCAGGAGCTTGTGAGGCCAGTCCGAACCACCGGCTTCCAATAGATGAAGGTAGCGCTGAGCAAAACCCTCTCCCTCTTGCCGGTAGCGAACGTGTAAGGCCAGGACCAGCAGCTCTCCAAAGGCGTAGGCGTACACATATCCAGGAGTGTGCAGAAAATGAGGAATGTAACTCCACCAGACACGGTAGTGATCACAGAACGTCACGCTGCCCTGAAACATCTCTTGCTGTGTTTTCATCCACAACTCACCGAAATCATCCGGCGAAAGCTCCCCCTTGCTGCGGCGGGCGGTATGAATTTGATCTTCAAAGTGGTTCATAGCAACCTGTCTAAAAACGGTGGCTATGGTGTCATCCAGTTTACTCATCAACATGGAGAGGCGAACATCGGGCTGGCGCTCCTCTTTCATGAGACGGTCGAAGACCAGCATTTCTCCGAACGTCGATGCAGTTTCTGAAATGGTCAGTGGAGGATGGGAGTGAAAGACTCTCTGTTTGCGTGACAGATATTGATGGACACCGTGTCCCAATTCATGGGCCAGTGTCTGGACGTCTCGAACACTTCCCGTGAAGTTCACGAGCACATAGGGATGAGCACTTGGAACGGCCCCGTGACTGAAAGCGCCTCCTACCTTTCCACCTGTGATCGCCGCATCGATCCAGTGGTGCTGGAAGAACTCTCCGGCTATCGATCCCAGTAGCGGATGGAAGGATTGATAGGCCTCCAGAACAGTCTCCTTGGCCTGTTCCCAGGAATAATTGATTTCTACATCTCCCAGAGGTGCATAGCGGTCGTAGTCATACAACTCTTCGAGACCTGTTAGTTTCTGCTTCAGTCGGTAGTAACGGGCCACCAGGTCGTAACGTCCGGTTACGGCATCGACGAGAACCTGCACCGCTTCATCTGAGGTTTCGTTAGATAAATTTCGGCTGGCCAGCCAGTGCGGGTAATTTCGGAGTCTATCGTCGGAATATTTGTCGGAGAGAACGGTATTGAAGACATAGGTCAGTTGCCGGAGATGCTGTTCCAGGGTGGCGGTCAGTGACAGGGCGGCCTGTTTGCGCACTTCCCGGTCCGGCTTGTAAAGCTTGGCCAAAATCTCCTGTAGGGTCACTTTTCGATCATCGAACTGAAAACGGGCAGCTCCCAAAAGTTCATCAAAAAACCGATTCCAGGCCTGGAGTCCGGTGACTGATTTTTCCGAAAGGATCTTTTCTTCCGACTCCTCGAGTAGATGGGGTTTGTGTAATCTTTGGAGTTCCAGATAGTGTTTGTAGGGACTCAAGTGGGAGCTCTCCAGAAGCTTCTCCGCCGGTTTGTCCTCCAGTTGAGTCCATTCCAGATCAAAGAAGAGAAGTTCTTGCTCGATCCGGCTGTACTGCTCGCGTACGCTATGAAGCAAAGCGCCTCGCTCGCAGTCTTCTGTGTTGGTGCACCAGTTTAGATAGGCGTAGGTATAGGCCCGCCCAAGCCGGTCCTGAAGACTCTCCATCTCTTTCAGCGCCTGTGCCAGAGTTTTGTCACTCAAGGAGGCCACCTTTTCACGATACCGTGTGGCAAAGTCTTTAGCAGCAGACTGGACCTCATCGAGGTCCTGGAGAAGGGCTTCTCTGTTGGCGTACAGATCGTCCAGGTTCCAACGGATGTCCTGGGTCGTCGGGACCGGGGCCGGTTTGCTGGTCTGGTTCAATCGTCCTCCTTCAGAAACCCTCGAGGGCTGATCCCGTCGGGTGCTTCAAAGGCCAGTCCCAGAAGCTCAGCGACCAATGGTGCAATGTCCTCCTGCCGGAGGATGGGAGCTACGGCACGGGCACGGAAACCAGCCCCCCACCCGATGAATCCGGTGTAGATCTGGGGAAAGTCCTCTGGGAAGTAACCATGGGCGCCCCCTTTGGTGGCTCGGATGGCCGGGCCCTTGGGTGAGGAGGTAAAGCTGATTCCGGGATGGGCTGCCAGCGCCAGGGGGACGCTCGGATCAGCTCCGATCCGATCCAACTCGGGACGCTCGACAAGTCGGAACAGGGGCTGAACTGCACCCAGCAGGGTCCGGACTTGGGAGAGAGCCTGGTTGTCCTCCGCATCTCGAAGATGAAGAAAGGCGGCTCCGCCGCTGGTGTGGAAGGTAGCGCGCCATTGTCCACGATCAGATCGAGCCTCCATCAGGCCCGCCTCTACCAGCCACACATTGGGTGCCAGCTTAGTGTGGATGTCGGAGAAGCCATGGTCCCCGGTGACAATGAAGGCCGTGCGTTGCAGAATGCCCGAGTGTTTGGCGGCTTCGACGATTCGGCTGATGGCCCGGTCAGCGGCGGCCACCGCCTGCCGAACCACCGGGGCCTGACGACCAGACTGGTGTTGGAAACGGTCCGTTCCAACCACATGAAGGGTCAGTAGTGCCGGTCGGTATTGTTTCAGGAGATAGGCCGCGATGGCGCCGGTCTGATCGTCGCGGGTGAGGTGGCCCAGTCCAAAGTGCAGCGGAGTCAGTCGTCCGGTGGCTTCCCGCTGCACTTCCTCGAACAGTTCAGGAGGGGTAGTGACCGATCGAACGGTCTCTACCGGATCGCCCTGCGGATCGAGTGACCAGAATTCAGGAATGTTCCAATGAATGGGCGCTCCCACGCTGGTCGGCCATGCAACGCTGGCGGTTTTCAAGCCCGCCTCTTTGACGGCATCCCAAAGTGTAGGTACCTCGATTGCTGACTCCTTCCAGTACCATCGTCCTGTCTGTCCTTGCGGTTCAAATGGCCTGTTGTAGTAGACACCGTGTCGTTTGGGAAGCGCTCCAGTAATAAGGGTGGTGTGAGAGGGATAGGTCACGGAAGGGAAAACGCCGCGGACGGCTTTTGCGTGAGCTCCTTCACGTACCATTTGCTGCATCATGGGTGCAGGCCAGTGCCGGTCAAGGTAGAACTCCGGGCGCAGTCCGTCCACGGAAACGAGAACAACATGATCCGCGTACCGATGGTTCTGGCCGATAGGGCTGGATGTAGCCATCAGCAGCAGCGACAAAAAGACGATCGCTCGGCCCATCAGACTGTCACCATTGGGATCATTCTCACGAGAAGAGGTGCAGCGCCATCACTATGGCGTCCTCGCCTCCTTCAGAACCAGGATAGTATCCTCTGCGAACACCGATTTGAGAGAAACCCATCGATTCGTAGAGCTGGATGGCAGGCAGGTTGGAAGATCTCACTTCCAGAAACATGGTGTTGGCTTCACCAGCACGAGCCAGGTCGAGCAGGTGGTCCATAATGATGCGACCACGGCCCTTGCGACGCAGTTCGGATCGGACGCACAGATTGAGAATGTGGGCGTCACCGTTCTCAACAACCATGATCCCGTACGCCTGAATAACGAAGTTCTGTTCAAGTACTCTGCAATCGTAGCCTAGGTGGAGACAGTCCTGAAACGATCTTTCCGGCCAGGGATCGGGAAAGCCGCTTTGCTCGATCTGTGCAATCTCGGATAGGTCTACTTCCTGCATTTTTCGCAACTGCAGCGTAATCTTTTCCGGGGTAGCAGCCATAGTCGAACTCAGGTCGTCAAACCAAGCTGAGGGGTGGAGCCAGGTATTTGACGGGTGGAAGCTAACGTTACTTTGAGGACATTAGACACTGGTCTTATCCGTCCACAGTGATGGAAAGTGTTCGATTTGCGCCCAGCCCTCTCCCTCCTCAACCGGTTCCCAGCAGAGTTCATCAAAGTAATGGTCCAGAACCGCAGCACGCTCCTGGGCCAGAGGCGGTGAGCAGTAATCTTCCTCCTCCCAGACAGTGATCTCTGTTTTCGGATCGAACCGCGCATTCTCGAGGCCTCGGGTCAGGGAAGACCCAAAAGGACGCAGCTTTTCGAACTCTTTATTCTGGAGACGGGAACGAAGCTCATCTATCAGATCAGTCCTGAGTTGAGCTCGTATGAGGTAGAAAGCCATTCTTCTCTTAGTGCCTCGTATTCATGAAACGAGGCACTTAACATTATAATCTTTAATGGAACCGGATGTTTAGGGGAGCTATGCTGGCTCCTTCTTTGGGAAGCAAGGGTGTTCACTCAATCTGTGACGCCACCTTCCTTTAGTATTATGATGGGACGCTCGAAGGAGAGGCCTTTCCAATGCTGTCTGCTCCAAAGTACATTCCCTTCTATCTACTGAAACCGGTCCGTTTTTTTCAAGGCTACCGACGCCACAACCTGCGTCCCGATCTTATTTCCGGACTCACCGTTGCCGTCATCCTGTTGCCTCAATCCATCGCTTTCGCTCTGATCGCTGAGCTGCCTCCTGAGATGGGTCTGTATGCCGCCATCGTGGCTGCCATCATCGGGGCTTTGTGGGGCTCTTCGAACCAAATCCATACAGGACCAACCAACGCTCTTTCGCTGCTGGTTCTCTCTTCCTTAATCATGAGTGCCCAGCCGGGAACGCCGGAATTTGTGGTGGCCGCCGGGCTGTTGGCGGTCATGGTGGGTCTTTTGCAGCTGACCATGGGGCTGGTTCGGTTGGGAGTGCTGGTCAATTTTGTCTCTCACTCGGTGGTGGTGGGTTTCGCCAGCGGTGCCGGTGTGTTGATCGCGATCAAACAGATGCGTCACCTTTTGGGATTGGACTTTTCAAGCCGCAGCCTGGTGGAGACCCTGGAGGGACTGACCGATCATGTGTTGCAGACCCATCTCTTTACCGCCTACTTGGGAATCGCCACCATCGTGACGATCGTGATCCTGCGAAGAGTGAATCCGAAACTGCCGGGAGCTCTTATTAGCATGGTGATGGCCTCGCTGACTGTCTTCTTGTTGGGAGACCAAACAGGAGTTTCGGTGATTAAGGAACTGCCCGGCAGCTTGCCTCCTCTGGCTGATCTGCCTTTGACGAATCTGAATCTCATTGCCGAACTGTCTGCCGGCGCCTTGGCAGTGGCAGCCATCGCCCTGGTTGAAACGACTGCCATTGCTCGTTCGATTGCAACGCAAACGGGCCAGCGCCTGGACAGCAATCAGGAGTTTGTAGGACAGGGTCTGGCCAATCTGGCGGCTGGGTTCTTTTCCGGCTACCCCTGTGCGGGTTCCTTCTCACGCTCTGCTGTCAACTTCAAAGGGGGCGCCAAGACCCCTCTCAGCGCCATCTTTTCCAGTTTTTTCGTCCTGATTGCCATGTTCGCATTGGCACCTTTGGCAGCCTACCTTCCCCGGGCTGCGCTGGCCGGAGTTCTTATCGTCACGGCTGTTGGGATGATTGACTACCACGAGATTTCTCGTATTGCCAAAGGCGCCCGTTCCGATGCGCTCATTCTGGGGGTGACCTTTCTGGGAACACTCTTTCTTCACATTGATTTCGCCGTGTTGGCGGGCATCTTGCTCTCCTTTGCCGTCTACATCCTGAGAACCAGTGTTCCCAAGGTCCGCTCTCTGGTGCCGGATGCCGAGTTCAAGCATTTTGTTCCTCAGACGGAGCAGCCCTCCTGCCCGCACCTGGGAATTGTTGAGATTCGAGGAGATCTGTACTTCGGTGCTGTCACTCATGTGGAAGAAGCCGTTGATCGGCATTTGAGTCAGAACCCCGAGCAGCGGTTTCTTCTGCTGCGCATGCAGAGTGTGAATCAATGTGACTTCAGTGGAATCCACGCCTTGGAGAGCATCGTGCGGACCTGTCGGGATCGGGGTGGAGATGTCTTTATAACCGGGGTACAGGAACCGGTTCTTGAACTCATGGAGTCTACCGAGTTTTGTCAATATTTGGGTGCTGATCATATCGGTTCGGAAGTCACCGCCGTTGACCATCTTTTTCACAAAGTCCTCGACCCGGCCATCTGTATCTATGAGTGTCCTGTGCGTGTTTTCAAAGAATGTCAGAACCTGCCCAAACAGCAGTTTGCCGGCGTGATGCCGCTTTACACCGAGATTCCCACAGACAGTGTGGTGGAGATATCCGCTCGAGAATTGTGGGATCGAATGCATGATCATTCGCCTCCTTTGGTCGTGGACGTTAGGGAGCCGCGTGAGTTCGACTTGGGGCATATCCCCAAAGCCCGGATCGTGCCGTTTCCCACACTGCTGTCCTCAGTTTCGGAAATTCCCAACGATCGTACCGTGGTTTTGGTGTGTCGCGGGGGAAGACGCAGTACTCGAGCGGCTCATGTGTTGGGTTGCCAAGGTTACGACAGGGTCTTGGTTCTGGAGGGCGGGATGCTGGCCTGGCAATCGGCCGGTTTGCTGGAGGCGTTCCAGGTGAATAAGGGGAAAAGAGGATGAAGCTTCGCAATCTGGGTATGGATCTGGTTGGATCGACGGAGGGGGCGGCTGTCAGTGCAGGTCGCTGGATGGGCTTTGGGCATCGTGAGGAGCCTGATCAGTTGGCTATTGAATCGATGCATTCCGTCCTGCGCGATCTGGATATCGATGGATACATTATTGTCGGGGAAGAGAAGGATGAAGCCCGGCACCATGGGAAGGATTCCTCAGCGGACGAACCCTATATTCAATCTGGTTTGGATTCGGGACAGACAGTCGGAACAGGTCAAGGTCCGGAGCTCGACATGGTTCTCGATGCCATTGACGGCCGAAACCTGCTGGCTCAAGGTCACTCCGATGCCATATCGGTGGTAGGTGCGGCCCCTCGAGGCTCGATGTGGGTGCCTCCTCCGGAGGCTCTCTATATGGATAAAATTGTGGTGGACCTGGAAGCGGCAGAGGCCCTGGTCAGCGAGTGCATGGATGCGCCGGCTGCCTGGACGCTGGCTCTGGTCGCCCGGGTGAAGAAGAAGGAGGTCCGTGATCTGATAGTGTTCGTACTGGATCGACCACGCCATCAGGACTTGGTTGAAGAGATTCGGGCCGCAGGTGCCAGGGTCCTGTTGCGTTCGGACGGGGACATCGCGGGTGCTCTGATGGCGTCTTTTCCCGAGGGCGATGTGGATTTGTTTATGGGAGCCGGAGGAGTAGCCGAAGGGCTAATCGCCGCCTGTGCGGTCAAAGCCCTGGGAGGGGCCATGCTGGGACGACTGGCTCCACAAAGCGATCAGGAGCGAACAGCCATTACCGAAGCAGGTTTGGATACCAAACAGATTCTGACCTGCGATGATTTGATTGATAGCGATCAGATCTTCTTTACCGCTACCGGAATCACGGACGGAATGCTCTTGTCAGGTGTTCGCTATCGCGGCGATATTGCCCACACAGAATCGATGGTCCTGCGCACCGAAGGAGATGTGCACCGCATCATTCAGGCCAAACATATGCTGAAAGAGGGATGACCTGTCCGGTCAGTTCTTGTGGGTGGCTGGGTTGTTCCCCAAGCTGATCAAATTGGCCAGCAGTCGGTAAGCCCCTTCAACACCGGCCGGCAGCTCACGCCACAGCCCCAATCCCACGTAGAGCCACTTCCCCTGGCCATAGTCGGCAATCACCAGTGCCCCGACCTTCTCGCCGCTGTTGTATCTAAAGGGATCCTCCATCTTCACCAGATCCTGGTAACGGGGATCCTTTTGCCCCAGAAAGTAGAGTCCTCTCTCCTGAACCCAGTTGTCCCAGTCTCGATCGGCCAGTTGATTGGGAAAGTTAAAGGCGGGGTGGTCGGGGAAGACTAGCTCTACCGGAGCCGTTTCGTCCGTCACTCGGTTCCGGCTGACCTGTGCCGGATAGGGCGCCCAGGGGCTGTCTCCTCCTCCGTTGGCCTGCGACGGCATACGGTTGAATTCAAATTTGTTGTACTGCACGATCATTGTGCCGCCCTGTCGGACCCATTCCAGAAGTCTTCCGTTGTAGGCCTGCAGGTCTTTACGGACCAGGTAGGCACGAATGCCCGTCATGATGACGTCATAGGAGCTCAAGTCGCCCGAAGCCAGGTCGTCCTCGGTGAGTAATCTGAATTGTACGCCCAACTGGGACAGGGCCTCGGGGACCCTGTCCCCGGTTCCCACCACATAACCAAGTTGAAGGCCGGGGGCTACCTTTACATCCACAATTTTGGCCCGTACCCGGGAGCGCTGGTACAGATGGCGGCGCTCGGTGTGCTGGTAGTCGACTGACTGAAGTCTGCGATCGTATCTTCGACCGTTCAAATCAGCCCAGACCCGGATGTCGGACTCTCCAGGAAGAGCGCCTGCAGGAGGCCTGAGGCGAAACCATTTTGAGACCGAGTCGCCTTCTTTGTTAACAGAAAATTGGAAGCTGCTGGGTGAGATGCTCCATCCGGTCGGCAACTCGAATTCAATTGTTCCTTCCTGATGACTGGTGCCGTAGTAGTTGGCGGTGACTCGAATATCCCGGCCCTGGTCAACCTGATTCTGCGGAATGATGGTGATCTCCGGGTCTACCTCGAGAGAGACCGCCGGAACCACCATCAATTCATGCCGCTGCTCTCCTCCGGTCCAAGGACCCTCGTAGCGAAATTGGGCCTGCCCATTCAATGCAAAGTCCACTTCGTTGCTGCTGAATACTGCTTCGACCGTCACGGCGGGAGGACTCCATGGCAGAGTGGCAAACTGAGGCTGGATGATTCGATAACGGCCTGGTTGGGAGCCGCGTTCCCAATAGGGCTGGGTGAAGCTACTGTTCTCCGCAGCCGTCACCGTGAAACTCTGCTCCACCACACCCTGGGCTGGAATCGTTGAGGGTGGATCGCCCTGCCCCAGTACCGTCCACTCTTCCGGCGTGTTGACTTGAATCTTCCGGATGGTCAGTGGCTGGTTGCTGCCGTTCGAGAGGGAGATGTGCAGTTCGAATTGTTGACCGGGTTCGATCAGGCCGTCATTCGTCAGGACCTCCAGTCGAAGTTGGTGTGCCAGGCGAAGAGCGTTTCGGAAATCCTCTTCCTTCTTTTGTAATAGGAAGTCAATTTGGTACTTCCCCCAATCGGTCAGATCACTGGTTCGAATCCTGGCACGCAGATCTCTCACCACCTGAAGACCCCGGGAGAGAGGAGCCGCAGTTTTCTCCGGCAGGAAGGTGTCGAAAATCTTCTGAGCATCCTCGATATGGGACTGAAGCTGGGAGAGAAGAGAGTGAAGGAAGGGAACCTTCTCCATCTGACCCGATGCGTAATTTTCAATCGCGAACAGGCTAGTGTCGATACCGTCGAATAGGTCGGCTTCATGGGAGCCGGTTGAAATCACAGAATCTACAAGGTGCCACCTGGAGGTTCTGGGGCCGGGCAGGGGCACCAGTTGGGCCATGCCCTGGCAGCGGTGCAGGGAGCGAGCCTCTAATCCAATCTCGAAGTAGGTTTTTCCGAAAAGAGGGTCAAACAGGCCCGTCTCCATACTCGAGACAGGTTCTCCCTTCTGGCGATCTGCGCCTCCCCATCCCACTCGTTCGTATAGTTTCTTGGCTTGCCACGGTTGCAGCCCTTCGGCGATCTGTTCCGGAAACCGATCAGGATCAGCTGCTGCTCTGAAGCCTTGAGCGATCAGGCGGGCCGAAGCCTGGTGGTGCTGTCCTCCTCCCTGACCTTCGAGGGGCAGAATGCCTATGACATCCGGACGAAAGGTACGAATCACCCTGACGATGTCCGTCAGAATCTCCTCCACGCCCCACTTGTTGAGGGTTTCTTCAACGCTGAACGAGTATCCGAAATCGTGGGCTCGAGTAAAAAACTGTTCAGCTCCATCGTAGCGGTGCATGGACATCAGTTCACCCGTTCGAAGAACTCCCAGGGCATCGAACAGTTCTGATCCGATTTCGTTTTGACCGCCGGCTCCACGCGTCAGCGTCAGTAGTCCCGTACGCAGTCCCCGGCCGCGTCCCAGTGTGACCAGCAGGGGGTTATCTTCGTCGTCCGGGTGAGCCGCGGTATGAAGAAAACTGCTTGTGTGTGGCAGCTTGCGAAGGGCGAAGGCCAGCCCCATTGCACCCTC
>JAUXKG010000437.1 GCA_030624355.1 Acidobacteriota bacterium | reverse complement strand
GGATCTTGAGGTGTCACTAGCTTGGCTCCCATCGCCTCGAGGCCGGTCTTCAGCTTGCTCGCCAGTTGGTGGATCCGGGCCTCGATACCTGAAGGACCGATCATCTGATGGAACTCGGCGGTGGTGCCCAGTGCCGCCAGACAGGCGTCGTCGCGTTGTCCGAGCGATTCAAACTTAAGCGCACCGCTGAGGTCTGGCTCTACATCATCGCCCCATCCATGAGCCACACAATTGGGCCAGATCTCTGAGATACGAGCTTTTCTCACATAAAGCACACCCGCCTCTTTCGCTCCCATGAACCACTTTTGGCCACTCGCGCCGTACGAATCACAACCCAGCTCACGCAGGTTGACATTCAATGCACCCCAGCTCTGCGCGCCATCTACATGAACAAATATTCCCTGGCGATGGGCGACCTCACATAATTCACGAACGGGCAAGCGGAGCCCGCTGTTGTTCGAAACGTGGCTGATGGCCAGCACGCGGGTGCGCGGGCTGAGCGCCCTTTCGAAGACGTCGACTAGCTGATTCAGAGTGGTTGGTTTCTGTGGCGCTGTCACGTGCCTGACGATGAACCCAAAGCGGGCGGCGCGAACGTCCCAGGCGACGTTGTTGGTTGGGTGATTTTGGTCCCAGAGGACGATTTCATCCCCCGCCTTCAAGTCAAGGCCGTTGTTGATGACATTGTTAGCCTCAGTCGTGTTGCGAACCAGGGCGATCTCATCGGCGGAGACACCCAGGTGCTTGGCCACCTTCTGGCGGGATGTGGTACGCAAGTCGGCGAACTTGGCGCGGTTATTGAATGAACAGTCAACGTCAATATCCCGGGTCAGTTCAGTCACTCGCTCGGCCACGGAAAGCGGTGAGGGACACATATTGCCCGCATTCATGGGCACCTTTTCCTCACGAAACGGAAACTGCCAACGGATCATCTGCCAGTAGGACTCAGTTTTGCTCTCGGCAGCCAGCAAAGGTGAAAGCTCACTCAGTGAAGCAGCAGCCGGCAAGAGTGCAGCTCCGCCGGCGAGCCCCCGTAAGAAACCCCGACGCGACGTCTGATTGATCATACTCGTATCCTCCTAGCAGCCAATAATATCTCAGCTTAGAGGTTTCGTCAAAATGTGTAAATAGACATCAGGCGGCTTTATCCTGGGTGACTGGGTCCAATGGAAATTGCCCTGGCCATTTTGCTTTTCGGCCACGCCCTGTCCGCCACCGAGGCTCTTTCCTTCCATTATCTGGGTCACCTCTACTTACTGATTATGAAGCGGATTGCAGCCTCCTTTCGAGCCGGGCAACTACTCCTTGTGGAATGAGAGTAGGGCCTGTGGGATGCCCTGTCTTGCTGACCTGGAGTCCTGAACTGTATAACTGTTGTTGCGGGTAAAAATCTATTTGATTGGGTAAAGGTTGCCTCATTTAAGAATCAATTCGAAATTGCCTGGGTGTGAGCCAGGGAATAGATGCTTAAATGAGGCAACGGATCCCTTTCGAAAAGATTCTGGATGAGTCACTTTGGATATGGACTAGGAGTCCTGAGCTGCATACAATAAAACCCTTCTGTAAAACAGGAGGGACACTAACTGATGCACTCAATTTTTCCTGTCTTTCGTTTGCCCTTCACCCTGGCCCTGGGGGCCGTCTGGCTGCTCGGCTGCTCGGGCGCTTACATCCAAGAGGAGCAAGCCGAGCAGCCGGCCGTACCTGCTGCGGAGTACTTTTTGAGCAGCGAGAACACCCACAATCGCTTCAGTCGAACCATCCCACCTGTTCTCAGGGTTCCATCAGGTGCCATTATCGAGGTGCAGACAAAGGAAGCCTCCGACCAACAAATCACGCCCACATCGACGGCTGAGGATCTTGCCAAAAGGGACATGTCCCTCGTTCACCCCCTGACTGGCCCGGTCTATGTAGAGGATGCAGAACCGGGTGATATTCTGGCGGTCACCCTACTCGAGATTGAAACCCTGGGATGGGGCTGGACTGCTGCGAGGCCGGGAGGAGGCTTTCTCCCCGATGTAGCCACTGATCCTTTCCTGAAAATCTTTCAGATTGATAATGATTTGGGGCAGGCTCGCTTTACCGACTCGATCTGGATTCCCATCGAGCCTTTCCCGGGAGTCATGGCTGTGGCTCCTGATACCGACGAGATGCTCAGAACACGCCCACCGCGGGCCAATGGCGGGAACATGGATAACCAATATATGACTGCAGGTACGACCGTCTATTTCCCGGTCTTTGTGGAAGGGGCGCTCTTCTCCATCGGCGATACTCACGCCGCTCAGGGAGACGGTGAGGTATCGAGTACGGGCCTCGAGGCACCCATGCGCATCGTCTACCAAGTGCAGGTCATCAAGGAGGGACGAGAGATTTCCGAACCTCAGTACGAGACCAGCGAATTTTATGCGGTCACTGCTTTTGCGACCACTATCGACGAGGCAGCCCGCAAGGCGACCCGTTTCATGATTGACTATCTGGTGGATGAACACAGCCTGTCTCCTGTAGAGGCCTATAGTCTCTGCTCGCTGGCGGGTGATCTGAAAATTATAGAGGTGGTCGACCTCCCCAACGTCCTGGTCAGCATGCACATGCCCAAGAACCTGTTCCGTCAATAGGCGGAGAGGTCCTCAAGCTGTCAGATTCTGCTAGATTGCGCCTGATGATTCGCGACACTCGATGTCGGAGAAACACTGCAGCGGAGGCGTTCCTCAGACCAATACTCCACATCGGCCGTGCCCAGTTTTCTCCAGGATTCATTGATGGCTAATGGTCTGGCCGACCATGAACTCCCCCGCGATGGGCGTGACTATTTTTGAACGTTACGCCTGGAGGGGGGCAAAGGCAATGGGAGACGCCCTTGGGTAGGAGTTTTGCCCCAGATTCATTTAGTGGAAAGT
>JAUXKG010000340.1 GCA_030624355.1 Acidobacteriota bacterium | reverse complement strand
GGTCTCGCCTTCACCTTGTCAGGGTTGCGTTCAGCGAAACGTTTCTTCAGCAGCTCCATTTTCTCTGCGGCCTCCCTTATCTTGGGCTGCAAGGCGACCTCAAGTCGAGCTTCTACATACTCGTCAGTGATGAAATCTTTATGAAACGTGGTGCTATTGTTGAGCAGTCCCTCCCGAATGGATTCTTTGGTGGGTGGAGGCCCAGGGGGGCTAAGAGGCGGATCCGAGGCGGGAGGATCTCCCGGGGCCAGAGTGTTGCTGTCAAAGATGGTGAGAGTCTTGACCATTTCAGGATGATCTATGGCAATGCGGGCCACCGGTAGAGCTCCTCTGGAGTGACCGACCAGATGGACCTCTTCTATACCCAGCGATTCCATAAATCTGTACAGATGCTGGACGGTGGCCTGCATCGTATACTCCTCATCGCTGCCTGGGTTATCTGTGAGACCCATGCCGAGTTTGTCGACGGCATACACATTGAAATGGTAAGCCAGGTTCGGGAAAACGGACATCCACCCAACGGCTCCGCCTGCCGCACCGTAATGGCCGCCATGGACCAGCACCATGGCTTCCCCACTTCCGCCTTCAAAGTAGCGGGTCCTGATGCCGTCAACATCGACGAACTTGGCCTCACCCATCGATTGAGTCCTGCCCACTGGTTCGGAGCAGGAGGCAGCCGATAGCAGCAAAAGTAAAGCGCCAATGCCATTTGCAGAGCGTTTCAGAAAAACGCGTCGCAGAATATTCATTTGGGGTCCTCTCCTTTCAGGGCGTGTTTGCCAATTATGGTCGAGTAGATGAGTTCCTCCCGAAACTTAGGTAGGGTTTTGTGTTCTCTGTTGCTGTGTAGTTTCCCAACGGTGCCACAAGATTTCAACCCTATTCCAGTTGTTGTTCACCCCCCAGAACCGTGCTTGCGCTAGCGTCGGGACCCCCAAAGGCGGTTTCTCGCTCCCACCCGGCTTCGGAATGTATCACCGCCGGACCGGTCCCGGGATGTATCCCATCTGCTGAAGCCGTCTCACCAACTCGGTGAGACGATCTTCCAGTCCCTCAGCATATCTTTCCTTGGTCACTCCCTCGTTGCCCGTGGCTGCTTCTTTAGGCAGCTCTCGAAAGCATCCTCGCAAGCCTCATCAGCAAACGTCACCCTATCTATGAAGCGAGACACTGAGCGTACCGTACAGTACGTTTGCGGGGGCCTCTGTCGGCGCGTCGCGGCACGCAGTCAGGTTGTCACTTTCGTCGCTTCGTGAGGAGAAGCTATGCATCATCCGGGCTAACCCGATTTTCTTTAGGTAAACGCCGTGTTCTAGTTGACACCGGCTATTGGATCCCGGTCATAGACGATCTTGCCGTTGAGGCCGGTCATCACCACTTTGAGATCCCGAATTTCCTCTATGGGTATGGCGAAAAAATCTTTGTCCAGAACGGCGAAATCTGCGTATTTGCCTGGCTCCAGCGTCCCGAGAGTGTCCTCCGCCAACATATATTCAGACCCCCAAGTGGTTGTCATTTTCAAAGCGGTGACTCGATCAATGGCTTCTTCTGGAACCAGGTCAAACGTTTCTTTTCCCGGAAGATTAAAGGCGGCGATATCCGCAATACCCCCTCTTTCTCGCTTGGGAATCTTCCGGGTAACGAGTATGTAAATGGTGGTCCAAAAATCCGTGAAGTCTGCCTCGAAGGTCACTCGAACTCCTTGACCGATCCAGCTCTTCACCGGCATCACAAGGGGTGATAGTTGTCCACCGTACCTTCTGTTCGTTTCCGGCACCTCCGACAGAAAAGATGGTGTGGGATTGAGAATAATGCCGTATTTTTTGATCCCTGCCATCACGTCAGGAAGGTTGCCAAGGAACATGGCATGTTCCAAGGTAGTTCTCAGACTTTTCATGTATTCGAGCGAGTAATTTCCCTCCTTCATCGCTTCATCGAGCATCTGGATATACAGTCTTGCTCCATGACTGGCCTCTCCGTGGACTCCAACCGGACGCCATCCGTTCACGATTGCCGCTTTAAGAGATTCCCACGGTTTGCTCCCAGGATCGGGACAGCGTTCCAGTGCCTTGATTTCCGGAGAAGCCGGCACATCAGGACCCAGGCACACCTCCTTGCGCCCGGAATCCCATATTTCATTGGACATTCCAGCTAGCCACAGCATCTCAGTACCTGCAGCATGGGTCGTCCAGGGAGCTCCGCTGCCCTTGTAAAATTCACGAGTGGACTTAAGGCCGAGGAGGTTTCCCCGGTGGGGTTCTACATAGTAAGCCAGGCGGTAGGGCATCTTTCCTTCCCTGTTCAGAAGATGGAAAGCGGCGATGATCCTGGGCTCCAAAATACGCGTGGACACGGTTGTGATGCCCAGCTTCTGTAGACTCAGTCCCTGCAACCGATTCGCTTCCGCGAATGTTTCAAGAGGCTTATCCTTCCACCAGAATGCATAGGGAATTGCCTGTGATTCGGGTGAAGCGGCATACCCGTTTTCACTGGCTTCAGCATAGTTTTCCAGATTCGTACTCTCCTTCCAGTCGGGAAACACTTTGGTGAATTCTTCGACGGCTCGAGTGTTTAATATCCCGCGAACTTCACTTTTAACGAAGACAGGGTGGTCTTCAGTGCCACTGTCCAGCTGTCTTCGGTTGATGCGGCCGAAATAAAGCCATGCGTGTGTCTCTCGACGATCTTCTCTCTCCCGCAACTCCACCATGATCCATTGTCCCTTGGGTATCTTCCGCACCTGGATGGCATTGAGAATTGTGTCTCTGAGTTTCTTCACAGTGGCTTCTGCCGTCTTTTCCGCAAATACGCTGAGCTTGATACTGGGGTCAACGAGCCCTAACTGGGGGCCGTAGGTCCTGGCGGCAAAAAGGTCAGTGTGGTAGTGAGTTGCTATCAATCCAGGAATAACGGTCTTTCCCCCCACATCCACCCGCTGTGTCTTGGGCCCAGCTAGCTTCTTCATTGCATCAGTGGTTCCCAAGGCCATGATTCTTTTCCCTTTGATTGCCATGGCTTCAAAGGTATGGCCTGGAGAGTTGGGGACAGCACTGCGGTCATCCATGCTGACAATTTTGCCATCGGTCAGAATCATGTCGGCATAACCGTGTTCGCCCACCAAAGGTGGCAGTTGCTGGGAAAGTCCTACAACGGGTAAAAAGAGCAAAGCAGCTAAAATAGCGAGTCCAAGGTTTTTATTTATCATGGATAACCTCCCTTAATGTTTAGTCCCGTAGTGGGGTTTTCAGCACACCTTTTCTACGTTGACGTACGACTGGCGAAGCTGGACCTCCATGTTGCCGATGCCCAGGACATTTCCTTCGTCGTCATGGCTTACCTGACCGGTGAGATAGCTGGTGTCTCCAACTTTTACCCCCTGAGAGTAACCGTACTCTTTCTCCCAGGGCATACCCAGGCTTTTTGCATCTTTGCTGATCGCCATGACGTTCCCTTTCTACTGAGATGGAGCTAGGTTCAACGGAGACTGATGGCGGTGGACCTGCTTCCATTGGCCTCCCTGCTTGATCCACACTGATGTACGCCGTTCTCTGACTTGTTCGGTTGTACGACCTGGGCGGGTGCGTGTCCCCACATTGTACGCTGTAACAACGGCGGCGTCGCCGTAGACCTTCACTTCCAGATGGCGCAGCTGATAGTTACGCTTGAAACCAGCATCAACTGAGGCTTGGAAGCTGTTCCTTTGCTCTGTGAGAGAATGGAATCTGCTTAGGAGCGCACCGTCAACAAAGAGGCTGTATTCTGGCACTCGAGCTTCGATGTAGGCGCCGACATCCCCTGTGTTGAGCGCAGCGAAATATCTCTCCACCGCCGCCTTCACGTCATCCACATCATCAGCCATGGCGACAGTCGTCAGGAACATGCCC
>JAUXKG010000387.1 GCA_030624355.1 Acidobacteriota bacterium | reverse complement strand
CGAATGGCACCGCTTCATCGGCACCTGAAACGGAGACGATTCGGTCTCCTTCCACAACGACTACCGCTCCTTCTATGAGGTTGCCCTCTCTCACATCCACCAGGGTGCCGCCTCTGATAATGATTCTGTCCTGGGCCGTAGCCCAGCCACAAAACATCCACAGTACCAGCAACAAAAACTTCATTTCTTGAGACATCTTGACCTCCCTATCTGTCCTTGTACCCGTCACCTAGCGATTGACCGCTGGACTGCCCGATGAGCGGCGCCCAGAAGAGCCGTGTCGGGGTTTAGAATCACTCGAATCGGAATTCTTTCCATCAGTCCTGAAAGGCGCCCTTTATCCGCAAAGGCCGCCAGAAAATTCCCCTCTTTCAACTTGGAGACAATCTTGGGGGCAATTCCACCTCCTACAAAGAGTCCCCCGACCGCTTTGAGTTTCAGGGCCAGGTTGCCTGCCTCAGCACCGTAGATGGAAACGAACAAGTCCAGTGCCTGAACACACAGGTCGCTTTCCTTCGATAGCGCTGCCGATGCAATTGAATGGCTGGGATCATCCTGCTGCAGTCTCTCCTTCAACCAGTCCGCTTCCTGACCGTATCCGGAGTCGCGCAGGAAATGGTAGATGTTTAGCAGTCCGGGTCCGGAAAGCACTCTTTCATAGCTCACATGTTGAAAACGTTTCAGCAGATATCTCAAGAGCTCGATCTCCAATTCAGTTCTCGGAGCCAAATCGGCATGCCCGCCTTCAGAGGCAATCGGCACAAGGGTATTCTCCTGTCTGTACAGGAGGGCTTCGCCCAGACCGGTACCGGCAGAAATGAGTGCAGCATGGCCATCGGGGTCCGCGGAACCCTCCTGCAGGTTGGCTATCTCATCCTCAGAGAGCTGCGCAATACCGTAAGCGCTGGCCTCCAAATCGTTGATCAACTTCACTTCCTGGATGCCGGTCTTTTTTTTGATAGCCAAAGCACTGATGGTCCAGGGCAGATTCGGCATCTTGCAGCTCTGCCCAACCACCGGACAGGCTACTGCCAAACAAGCTTTCGAGATTTGTTCGAGGCCGATCTCCGTCCTTTTGGAAGTCACAAACCGGCAAACGATTTCTTCAAGTCCCGGGTAATCGATGCTCCGGTAGGTCTCTTCCGTCAGCAGTTTCAGCTCCTGATTCTGTGCGACAAACAGAGCCAGGTGACTCTTCGTTCCTCCAATATCTCCCGCTACCAGAATCACACTACCTCTCTGGAGTTACTGTCGATTCTGTCACAAGGTTGTCGATGATGAATAACAGCTTTCCGTCCCGCGGCCGAATCAGCTGTGTGGGTAAACGGTTGGGATCATAGTCCCCTTCAAGCACCTCTCGTAAAACGTTCGCTTTTGCCCGACCTGAGATCAAAAACACTACATTGGCTGCTTCGTTAATCACGGGAGCAGTCAGTGTAACTCGATCGACCCCCAGTTGCGCTACGTGAGGGGCGACTACCAGTCGCTCGGTCTCTTCCAGAGCAGTACTGCCTGGGAACAGAGAAGCGGTGTGCCCATCCTCTCCCATCCCCATCAGCATTAGATCGAACCGCGGAGTCTGCCCCTTCCCAAGATCGAAGGACTTTCTGAGAGTCTTCTCGTAGAGTGTGGCTGCTGTCTGGGCATCCATCGACCCGACCGGGATCGGATGCACATTGGCTTTGGGAATGGGAATCTTGTCGAGCAGCACCTCTCGTACCATACGGTAATTACTGTCAGCATGATCCAGAGGCACGCACCGTTCATCTCCCCAAAAAAAGTGTACCATCGACCAGGGCACTCTGTCCCTGAAAGGATTCTCGGCCAGCAGTGAATAAAAGGGAACAGGAGTGCTTCCTCCGGACAGGGCAGCGCTAAAGCGTCCCCTGGATGCGATGGTCTCCTGAAGAAGTCCAACAAATAGCTCTGCCGCCTTTCGGCTCATCTCCTCCAGATCCCGGCAGAGCAGTATCGATTCGCTATCTTGTTTCATCATCAGCAGTGAGCAAACTTAGCCCGCATTTCTCACACTCCCTCTACTGCGGTGCCTCATCCATCCGCCTAGCCAGTGTTTTGCTCAGCAGGCCTTGTCAGGTCGGCGCCTGAGACTCCTTCCTACGAGACAGTGTGAGAAAGGCGGGTTAGGTATCTGAGTCCCTGCGCATAGATCCGATCGTGTCCCAGAATCAGCAATTCCTTCGTCACTAACTCCTCTTCACCCGTTTCATCCAGTCGAAGCATCCCCTCTACCGGTTCGCTCCCACTCAGCGTCGCACTGCTCTTCAAGTGTATTTTGTCGGAAGCCAGAGAGACTGAAAATTGCGCTGAAGGCTCACCTGTCGCGCCCAGATGAACCGACTGCAGCCCGTCACTGTCAGGCTCGGAACCTCTCTTGATCTGAACGGTCACCTTTTGCTTCCTGGACTGCCAGCTCCACAGACAGGTGTCGGCATCAACCCAGTGGAGCTTTGAGTGGACTTCCCATTTCAGTCGACTGGCCAGCCAGCCAGCCAGCAGCCATGCCTGGCTGGAAACAGGGCGGTTGTCCCCATCGGCACTTCCGCAATGTATTTCCAAATGCTCTAGTTGATCCAAATAGGGCCGATAGGCTGGACAGTCAAAGAATCCCGAGATCAACCGGCGCCAAGGAGTCAGACGGGCCCAGTTCAAGTCACTGACGGCAACCCCTGGCCGCTGCTCGAAAAAGACAGCCAGATTGGCCATCTCCCCGTGGGGGCTTGACCAATTGGCCGAGTCGAAGATCAAATGGTCAGCGGCCTTGAGCATCTTTGCTAAGAGCCGGCTGTCGAGATCGAACCGATCCGTCCACCACAGAAAGACAGGCAAGTCAGATACCAACAGAGGGTTGACCAGACTGGCGACCTGTTGAATCCTTTCTCCCGCCGATCTGATCCTGATCTGTTCACAACAGATTTGCTGGCGTCCACCTGCCGAGAGATGGCAGTAGATAGTGGTGTCCACCTCGAGGCCGACATGAGGAGCCTCCGGCTGGTACTCAATCAAGATGACACGACCGGGATGTTCGTTGGTGATTCCACTCACGATCTGGCTGATTTCTCGAGTCCGTTCTTGACTGGCCGTGCAAATCACCAGATTCAGAACACAGGCCCGCGTCACGGTATCCTGTTGAAGTTCCGAAGATGCTTCGGTCTTGCGGTCCCAGAGTTCACTGAGCTGATCTTCAATTGCTGCCACGTCCATAGCGGCTCCGGTTTCTGATTTCCTGAACCTTATGGTCGGCGCCAGCGTCGACCGTCCCTTTTCATGAACTCATCACTTTCGCTGGGTCCCCAGCTTCCGGCCTGGTAGAGGGGTGGATCCTCCCTGTTTCTTTTCCACGATTCCAGTATGGGCATGAGCAGCTCCCAGGAAAGCTCAAGCATGTCTCCTCTTGCAAAAAGAGTAGCATCGCCCAGCATGGCGTCCAAAAGCAGCCGCTCAT
>JAUXKG010000069.1 GCA_030624355.1 Acidobacteriota bacterium | reverse complement strand
TGGCCCGGCAGTGAAGATTTGGAAGCAAAGTTAGTTGTTTTTCAGATAGGAGGTTCAGCATGAAGAAGACCTTGTGGGTTTTTCTGGGTTTGATTATTTTTTTCTCTCTGGGATTTTTCCTGGAACCCGGCACCGCCGCCAGGCCGGCTGCCGAAGACATTCCCAAGCCTAGCGCGCCCTTGCTTCCTCGAATCACCTCGGTCGATCAGTTGGTGCCCTTTGCCAAGATTGTGCTCCAGCGAGACTACATCGGTCAGCGTTTGGGGTGGAGCATCAAGGGCGGTGAACGGGTGCTGCTGATGTTCACTACCAGCACTCATCCGCTGGTCAGAGAAGCCTTTGTCAAGGCGCTGCACGAGTTAAATTGTCCGGTGGACGTGGTGATTCGGGAAGGCGGAATGTCTCGTTGGGTGCGTGGAACCAAGGACTGGGCCGATGAGGCCATGCGTCTGAAAAGAGAGCGCCTGTCCCAGGATTTGAACACCATTCCCACCAAGACCTATCCGGGCTGGGGTCGCAGTGGAACTCCCCGGCCGGTCAGAACCGGCGGGATGCGCATTACCAAAGAGGATCTGCAGCAGTACGATGTGATCGTAGGCCCGGCGGTGGGCCCCCGTAACCAGACCGGTCTGGCGGGAGGCTTCTGGTGGGCCAAGACCCCCGAGATGCTGGCCAGTGCAGGCACCGTCTATCCGGGTGAGCTTCTGGATTTCATCGATCAGAAGATCTGGGAGGTGGTCCGCAGTGCCGAGCGTGTCGAAGTGACGGGCCTGCAGGGCACCAAGTTCAGCTTTACCTGGTTTCCCGAGTGGTGGGAATTGGTGGAGGGAACCCATCCTAAAATCAAAACTCCTGGGCATCTGAGTACCTTCAATGCGCTACGCCCGGGCCGCTCCGAGCATGCCGTCTTTGCCGGACATTTGATGCTGCATCCGCGCTATGGGGGAATCGAAGGCTCCGATGCCAAGGGCGTGCTGACTTCTCAGTTCGGAGAGTGGGATCCCATGTGGCCTCCCATGTCTCTGCACCTGGATCGTGGAGAGATCGTTGATTTTGAGGAAGGGGGAATCTATGCCGACTTCTGGCGCCAGAGTCTGGAGGTGACCGCTGACATCCAGTATCCCGGACACAGCCGTCCCGGTACCGCCTGGATGATGGAGTTTTCTTTAGGGACCAATCCCAAGGTGATCGGGGCCATGCGTGTGGAAGAGCTCAAAGGGCTGGAGTCCCGGGACCCGATGATTCTGACCTGGGGAGATCCTCGCGATCGGTCCGGTTACATCCATTCCGGTTTCGGAGCCCGGGGGGCTAGCTGGTGGGCTGAGACCTACAAGATGCCGGTCAACCACTATCATCAGTTCTTCCCCTTTATCACCTACGACGTGATTACTCGGGACGGACGCAAGGTGAGGCTCATCGACAAGGGACACCTACTGGCCCTGGATGATCCTGAGGTTCGAGCCCTGGCCGCCAAGTTTGGGGACCCGGACAAGCTTCTGAGTGTGGATTGGATTCCTGAGATGACCCCTGAGGGGAAGATCATTGCTCCCGAGAGCCACTTGATTCCCTACGATGAGTGGGTGAGGAATCTTCCTTTCAGATTGGATGACCCCAAGTTGGTCTATCAGATCCCTGAGAAGTTGGGGAAGTTTTACGGCGAAGATCGAGTGACCTACTACGATCCTGAGGAATTTCTGAACTTCTACAAGAAGATCGGCCAGATTCCGGTCAAGCGAGTCGGGACTAGCCAGTGAAATAGCGCGACGGAGTTCGTTCAGCTCTTCATGCCCATACTGACAGACAAGACGCTGCCTGAGGATTTGGTAGAGCGCCTCTACTACATAGAACTCTTCACCAAGCGAGCGGTGAGGAGTGCCCTCTTGGGGGACTACAAGAGTCGCACTCGCGGCCAGGGCTTCAATTTCGATCAGCATAAGAAGTACCAGGAGGGGGACGATTTCCGGCAAATCGATTGGAATGTCTTCGCCCGACTGCAGGAAGTCTTTGTCAAGAAGAACCTGGAGGACAAACAGCTCGAAGTGGTGGTGGTGACCGACCTGTCCAGGTCCATGGAGCTGGCCACCAATGCGCTGAGCAAGAAGGAGATTCTGTTTGAGATTACGGCAGCTCTGACTTTTTCTGCGGTGGCTGATCAGATCGGAGCCGGCCTGCTGGCCTTCGCCGACGAGATAGAGGAGTACATTGCACCGGCCAAGGGGCGCAGACAGGTGTGGAAGATCCTGGAACGGCTTTGGAACTTGTCGCCGGAAACCGTTGAGACCGACTTGAGCCTTCCCCTGGAGTTTCTGCACACTCGGCTCAAGAAGAGCAGTCTGATCTTCTATCTTTCCGATTTCGTGGGAAGGGAGGAGCTGTTTCACTCTCCCTATTTGAAGATGGTGACCAAGAAGCACGATCTGGTCCCGATCGTGATCGAAGATCGGTTGGAGGCGGTGTTCCCGGCCACCAGAGGATTCGTACGCATTAGGGATCTGGAGTCCAACAAAGAGGTCACGGTCCGAACCTCGCCCAAGAAACAACAGCTTTACAATCAGCAGATGCAGCAAAGGCGAGAGGAACTGCAGAATTCGTTTTATCGCCTGGGGCTGGATCATGTCTGGGTTCGCTCGGATCGGCCCTATATCAACACACTTCTTCAGTTCTTTCTGAACAGGAAAAGGAGACGCTGACAGTGGCTATTCTCAGATTCGCGGTTTCTCTTTGGTTGGTCTGTTTGTGTTGTTTCAGTTTGCAGGCCCAGTCTGAAGAACCTCTGGTGCGCTTTGAGGTTCAATTGGACCAGACGGCTATCTGGCTGGGAGATCTCCTGGAATATAGAATTCGCCTGTACCATTCCGAGGAGGTGGAAATCATACGGGACAACCTGAAGGCTGGGGACATTCACCTGGACCCCTTTACCTTGTTGGACATGGCGGTAGGTCCGCTGCGGACAGAGCAGGGTCAGGGCCTGCAGATCATCTTTCATCTCACCGTTCTGGAGCGCAGTGCGGGTGAGCTGATCATTCCTTCCCTGAACGTCTACTACGCTACACGCCAGGCCGGCTCTCTGGGGAAAGGGAGTGGAATTGAAACTCATACCCTGGTCATTCCGGAGAGAAAGGTGGGATTGAGAAGCACTCTCACCAGCGACTCCAGGGATATACGAGATTTCCTGGGAGTCCGATCTACCAGTTGGATGGCCCGTCTGATGTGGATTCCCGGTTGGTTCGTGATTGGCCTTTTTGCCGTCCAGGGAGCTCGTTGGTCCCTGATCAAATATCGGGAAATGGCAGGAGGAGCTCAGAGAATTGACAAGAAAACGGTGGAACAGAGGGCGCTGGTTGCGCTGAACAGTCTGGCTCCGATGGCGGGCGGCGAACAGCTGCCCCAGAGGTGTCTCGAGATCATCCAAATTGTGCAGGGAGCGATTGCCGATCTGGTGGAGGTAGAGGAGGTGACTGCCTTGACCCCCCAGGAGCTGAGAGAGGAATTGATCAGGCGGAATACAGGTGAGCCGGTATCGGACCAGGTCTTCAAGGTCTTTGAAGAATGCGAGGCACTGCGCTACGGCTCGCTGGCCTCGACCGATGGAGAAAGGGATCTGTCGGAGCTGATTGGCAGCTGTCGAGAAGTGATTTCCCAGCTGGCCCGATTATGAGATTCACCCAGCTCCATCTTCTCTACTATCTCATCCCAGCTCTGCTGGTGGTGTTGCTGGTCAGGTGGAGAAGACGGCACCACTATCTGTCCTACTCCCATCTCTCCCTGCGGCGGCTGAGTCTTCCCAGCGTCAGCAAGATTGTCTACTTACCCCTGGCTTTTCAGTGGGCAGCTTTGTTTTTTCTACTGTTAGCAGGATTGGATCCGGTCCTCACCTTTGCCGAGGAGGAAATTCAGTTCCGGGGTCTGGACATCTTGCTGGTGGTGGATCTGTCTTCCAGCATGGAGCAGGCTTTGCCGATTGATGCCGCCGAAGCGAAAAGATACGAACAAATGGATGCCTTCTTTGCCCCATCAGGTCAGAATCCATCACGCCTGGATGCGGTCAAGGTTGCGGTGAAGGAGTTTGTCAGTCAGCGGCAAAATGATCGAATTGGTCTGGTCGTTTTCTCCAGCAATGCCTATGTGGTCAGCCCGATGACAATGGACTACGACTACCTGACCGGATACATCGACATGATGGAGCACCGAACGCTGGTCGGCGAAGGATTGACCGCCATAGGCGAGGGTATTTACCTGGCCGCCGGTCTGATTGAGAAACAGAATGAAGAACGGGAGGACGACAGTGGAGACAAGCTGCTGGTCATTCTAACCGATGGGGAAAACAACTACGGCCGCAGCCCCATCGAGGCGGTAGAAAAGGCAGCGGAGAAGGGGTTAAAACTCTATCTGATCGGTGTGGATATCCCGCACACGCCCCTCACCACTCGATTGATTGGGGCTGTTCAGTATGCGAATGGAGCCTACTACGACGTTCGGAATCAGGAACAGTTGAATTCTGCGTACTGGGAGATCGGTGCCTTGGAGAAAGGGAACTTTAGGGTGAAGGAATATCATCGCAGCATCCCCTTTTATCACCAGAGCGTTCTCGCTTCCGTGCTGTGTCTGGCCTTGGCACTGGGATTGAGAGGCGTTTCTTATTTCACGGATTTGTCATAGCTCGATACTGACGACGGACAGGCGGAGAAAATAAAGTGCTTGAGATTGTTGGGATCAGACTGCAGAACATCGATTATCTTTATCTATTGGCGCTGGTTCCATTGACGGTTTTCCTATGGAAGATAGCCTTGCGCAGGAAGGATCGATTGCGCACAGAATTGTTCGAGGGGAACCTTCAGCAATTGAGGGCTCGCCGCAGCTACTATCTGAGTTTGATGGGCACGGAGACCTTCAAATATTTGGGTCTGACGCTGATCTTGGTGGCTCTGGTTCTCGCCCTGTCTCAACCTCAGATCGAGACGGAAAGGGTGATAGAGGAGAGAGCCGGAGTGGACGCGGTGATTTTGCTGGATCTTTCCTTCTCCATGCTGGCTGAGGACATCGTCCCCTCCCGATTGCAGAAGGCCAAGGACGTCATCCAGGAGTTCATCATTCGCAAGCGCCCGGAAGATCGGATCTCCCTGGTCTCTTTCTCCGAAACAAGCCTCATCCTCTCCTATCTCACACGTGATCCGGAAAACCTGCTCTTCTATCTGGACTACATGGAACCCAACTACGGAACCAACATTGGAAGAGCGCTCAAGAGTGGCTTGAGGGTGTTTGAGCGAGAGGATGAGATGAGGCCCCGGGTGAATGAATCAAATGGGGATACCGTCACCAACAGAATCATGGTTCTGATCTCAGACGGCGAAGATCACGGCCGTGAGCTGAAGGAGGCGGTCAAGGCTTCGGCGTCTGCCGATATTCGAATCTACTGTATCGGAATTGGATCGCGCCGCGCTGTTCCCATTCCCATAGGTGTAAAGGAAAATGGGATGCGTCTTTACCTGCAAGATGAAACGGGCAGCCGGGTCCAAACCCAGTTTAGCCAGAGCACTCTGAAGGGCATCGCTGACGACACGTCGGCACGGTTCTACAGGGCCTTCGTGGGGTTCGAAATGGAGCGCGCTTTTCAAGATATCATCCTGAAGGAAAGGGAGCTGGTAGATTTCAAGATTGTCCGTTACTTTCAGGACGTTTATTATTTCCTTCTAATGGGTTCATTGGGATTGTTCCTGTTTCTCTTAACATTAGATCGCCAGTAGAACGATAGGAGAGGGTTACCTATGTCAGCAGTGCCGCCGCAGAATAGGCTCAGCAGTATGGAAGAGACAGTTGAGATCATCAAAGAGATCGAAGAGGAAATCGGCAAGGTCATCCTGGGACAACCCTGGCTGATTCGAAGGCTGCTGATCGCCCTCTTTTCCAAGATTCCCTATGCTTTCAAACGGGATGGTGAGGAACGCGCCGGATGTGGACACGTTCTTTTGGAGGGAGTTCCGGGACTGGCCAAGACACTGGCCATCATGACCATGGCCAGCACCATCAACGCCCGCTTTCAGCGTATTCAGTTTACTCCCGACCTGCTTCCCGCAGATATCGTGGGAACGCGTATGTATGATGTGGGAAGCAAGAGCTTTCGTGTTGAACAGGGACCCATTTTCGCCAATATCGTTCTGGCCGACGAAATCAATCGTGCGACCCCGAAAACCCAGAGTGCACTGCTTGAAGCAATGCAGGAGCGGCAGGTCACGATTGGAGAAGAAAGCTTTCAATTGGAAGATCCGTTTTGGGTTTTGGCGACTCAGAATCCCGTGGAACAGGAGGGAGTGTACATTTTGCCGGAAGCTCAGGCCGACCGCTTCGCCATGAAGATCACGGTCGACTACCCGGAACATGAAGATGAGCTCAGAATGCTTAGAGCCAAGTTGAATGAAACCGAAGTTCGACAAATAATTAACACCGATCAGGTGCTTCAGATTCGAGAGCAGATCAGTCAGAACGTTCATGTGGATGAGAAGGTGAAGGAATATATCGTCAGACTTGGCCGTGCGACCAGAAATTCAGATGTCTCGGAGCTGATTCAATATGGGATCTCTCCCCGGGCCTATCAGCATCTGATGGCTCTATCGCGAACCGCCGCTTTCTTTAACGGAAGGGAGTTTGTAACTCCCTCCGATGTGAAAAGTATCGCGGTGGATGCGATGCGACACCGGGTGGTTCGTACCCTGCGTGCCGAAGCTGAGAATGTTTCTGTGGAGGAGATCGTGGAAGGGAAAATCCTTGGGGCTGTCTCTATTCCTTAAGAGGCGCTGTAGTTCAACCCTTCCAGCGTTGTAAACCTGGCGGTGAATGGAGTGGATTATGAATCGAATATTTTCTAGACAATGGATTGCTGTTTGCTCCTGTAGTCTTCTGATCGCAACAATGGCCGCTCAAGACTCACTGGCCTCGTGGAATGCTTCTCTGGCCAGGGGCCAGTTGGAGCGGATGAACTCGGAAAGCCAGTCTTCTCTGCACCAGCTCATGAAGAGAGCCTACATAGGTTTCCTGGGTGTGGAAGGCGAGTTCGGCCAACCCGACCCACTGGAAGGGGCTACCCTCTTTTCCGACTTGAACGACCTGTTGCAGGAGGAAGTGGGACCTCAGATCAGGAACGGAAAACAGCTCTCCGAGACCTATTGGCAGAGGGTGGGAGACCGAACCTATCTGGATCAATTCACCGTCCGGGAACTGAGGGTGCGAGGACTCATCTTCTCCAATGCCGAAGACTACAAACAGGCTCGCCAGAGCCTCAGTGAAGCCGTGACCCTGGCCACTCGGATGGGCGACACGGTAACCCTGGCGTTTGCCCTGAATAATCTCTCCTACAGCAATTTCCATCTTCACAGGGTGGAGGAAGCGATTCAGAATCTGCGACAGGCGATTGAGCTGGCCCAGGAGATGAAGGACGCCCGGGCATCCAGTCTCTTCCACTACAACCTGGGCTGGATTCACCTGAACGCGGGACAGTGGGAGGCAGCAGTCCCTCTTTTTGAGACCGCTGCCAGGGTCAGCCAGCAGCACTCCCTGCCGATTCGCCGGATGGCAGCTCTAATCAATCTGGGATCCATCTATCTGAGCCAGGGAGATCCGGAAAGAGCCCGTCAGGTCTTCTCCGAGAGTCTGCAGATGGCTCGCCAGGTCAACAGTCTGCGGTTCCGAGCAATGGCCGCCCTGGACTATTCGATCGTGTTGATCCTGGAGGATCGATATCAGGAGGCGGCTCGGCTTCTGGACGAGGCCCTCTTCATCTTCAAGGAGCAGGGAAGGGTTTTCATGAATGGAGAGCGTTCTTTGCTGGAGCAAAAAGCGCTTCGATTGCTTCGTTCTCTGGATGAGAAAACCGCAGGGGCTATTGTGTCCTCCCATCTGGGTAGTCAGGTGGAGCCGGTCCAGGTGGCCTCCCAGTCCCTTCACTCCCATTTCGCCCATCTCTTCATGACTCCGGCTGCCTTCACCGCCACGGTCCCGCCCGCTGTCCGGTCAGCCGGCCCACCGTCTGCCCCGCTTCAGGTCGGCGGCGGGCAGGTCAGAATCTCCATGAAATCCCTGACCGTTCCGACTAACGAGCCCTTCAACATGCCTGTGTACTTCGCCATCCCTTCAGGAGTTGACTTGACCTCCTTGACTTTTCGGGTGACCTATCCCAAGGAGGCTCTCTCTTTTTCCGATCTGGAGAAAGGCTTTCTGCTGCAGTCGGGTTTCAAGACGGAGACCAAGACCGGGCCCCATCCCTCGGAAGGGGCTCTGGAAATCCTGGAGGTCTCTGTGTCTTCCGAAGGCGGACCGAGTGCTCCGCTGCCCAGTGGTCTGGTCCTGTATCTCTCCTTTCAGGTGGCCGAGAAGCTCGATCAAGGGTCGGTCTTTTTGCACAATGAAACGGTTGAAGCTGAAACGACTGCAGGAAGGTCTTTGCCCGAGAGCCAGCTGGCGGCCAAGGATCAGGCCATTACCATTCTGGGAGAAGACATGGTGCCCACTCTCCTCTGCTTCTTTTATATTCATTAGTTTGATCCGGGATGTCCCTCGCCACGACAACCTCAAAAGAGGGGACAATTCACTTTTTCCCCTTTTATTGCTACAGCCGGTACCGGTTTAGGTGTCGGATGCCCGGATAATACATAGGTTGTCTTCACTGCGCTCAGATTACGGCGGCGTGCCGATGGGCCGCCGGCGCCGCGATGCCCCGGGGTGAAACGAAGGGCCCCGCTGGCGTACTCGTGCTTTACGCCTAGGAGCCCAAGGCAGCACAACGCAGTCAGTGTGGATGATTGCGGCCCTGCAGTAGACAACCTATGTATAATCCGGGCATGAAAGAAGCGGAAGTCCTGATC
>JAUXKG010000320.1 GCA_030624355.1 Acidobacteriota bacterium | reverse complement strand
GTAAATCAAATTTTGGTTTGTGTTGATGGTGGTCCAGGGTTGTCAAGCGACATCCCTGGTGTGTGTCCTCATAGGGGTGAACCTAGTCGGAGTGCCATTGATTAACAAATGGCTCCTTATAACTGGGCGCGTCGGCAATCGACACTGTCCGCCACTTCAGCAGCCCACCGTCGGGCCTCTCTCGGGAACCGGCTGAAGGACCCTGGACCGAGTGACCGGCACCCCGCAGCCGCTCCGCTTCGGCTTCTATGGCGCGACTGGAGGCCGCCCAGCCGATCAGCTTGGGCGCCCTCAGAGCCTTCAGCTCCAGAGCACGGTCGCCCGGCTCCTGCTCAGGATCGGGCGCCAGAATCTCCAGATAGTGTCTTTCTCCCAGCGAGATGAGGGCATTGCGGGTACCGCCGCCGGGATGCCGTCCGCCCCGGACCGGGCGCACCCCGGTCTGTATCTCAACCGCCCGGATGCCCTCCTGAAGATCGGAGACCCCCAGGATCAGGTGATCGACCCGGGCTACAGAGACATCCTCGACCGCGGAACTGCCTGAGGGCTGGGCATTCAAGAGCGGCTGGGAAAGTGAGCCCAACATTCCGACCGCCCCCAGCCGAAGGAAGCCGCGGCGGTCAAACCATCCTTGACTCCGTCTTGTCACTCCGGTTGCCTTCTCTCTTTTTCCCTCAAATTCGAATGTGTCTCGTGCTTTGAGTTTCTTGCCGCACGCCTACTTGAACCTCACCACCAGATAGAACGTATTGGAGGTCTCATCGCGGGGACCCAGGTGACGAAGCTGCGACTGCCCGTCAGCCTTGATGGTTCCGACAGGTCCGGGAACATTGGTGACCGTGATGGCAAAAGTACCTGCTTCATCCAGCAGAGCCACCGGAATTTCAACCTCCAACTCGAACTGACTGACAAAGTTGGAAATCAACTTCCTTCCCTTGAGCCCCACCAGGGAGTAGCGGGTAAAACCACTACCGTGCAAGGTCAGCCTGGCTCCTCCCTGCTCCTGAGTGAACGCCTTGGGAGTCAGATCTTCAATGACCGGAGAGGGAATCATGTGACCCGTGTCTTCGGGCGTGCTCTTGAAGATCGGATTCCTGTAGTTGGGGTGGTAGCTGGTGTCCACCTGTTGGCCCTCCTTGAAGAGCATCTCCACGTTTCTGGTGTTTCGGATGTTCTCAAGAGGATTGCCCTTCACCACCAGCAGATCGGCCAACCTGCCCGGCTGAACCGAACCCAACCGGTCAGTCATTCGATACATCTCGGCCGGATGCTTGGTGACGGTCAGAATCGCCTCATGGGGAGACATCCCCACGTAATCCACCAACATCTGCAGTTCTTGGTGCAAACTCAGTCCCGATGTGGCCAGCGTATCTGACCCCGTCATGACCTTTCCACCCTGGTTGGCGAATCGCCTGACAAACTCGACCATATTTTTATGGGCCTTGAGCTTCATGGACTTGTAGTCGGGAGGCAGATCCTGCAGTGCATACTCTCCAATTCGGTTGTATTCCCTGAGGATGCCGAGCCGGAAATTCAATGGGATATAGCGAAGATTCTTATCGTTAAAGAGAAGATGAAAGTCCTCATATTGAAACTCATCCCGATAGGCCCAGTTCCAGGCCGATCGCATGGTCGGATTCAAATAGACCTCTTTTTCCACCATGGACTGGATCAGCCTGTCGGCGATGTCCCAGTTCATGAAGGCGTGCGGATCGCCATTACCGATCTCTTCACCCTCCGGAAGACAGGCCACAGCGATCCCGGGAGTGTGAACAATCATGTTGTAGCCCACCTCAACCGCCTGCCAGGCATTGGCTGTATGCCCGGCCACTGGAAGCCCCACCCGACGGGCCTCTTTAATAATGACTTGCAGCATTTCCTTGGTCAGCCCGTCGTAGACCTTGAGAGCATTGGCACCAGCTTCGATGCGTTTTCTGGCTTCCTGCAGAGCTTCATCTGGAGACTCCACCACGGTGTGATGGAATCGGCGGAAGTCTTTTTCGGATGGGAAGGGACCGCGAATCGAACTCCCCGAGGCCATCATTCGAGGACCGCGGATCTTGCCTCTGTTGAGGCCGTCCTTCATGGCCATTATCCATTCGGTTAGATTTCCCAAATCCACCACGGTGGTGATTCCGTGAGCCAGAAAGAGTTCTCCATCCCAGCCGCGCGAGTGAATATGTCCATCGATAAAGGCAGGAAGGACATAGTGTCCCTGCACATCAATGATCTCGGCACCTTGCGGTATATCGACCTCACCCACGGTGCCTACTGCAGTGATTCTGTCACCTTCAATCACGATGGCCGAGTTCTCCATCACGGGTCCTCCCGTGCCGTCAATCAAGACGCCTCCCTGGACCACCTTGACCGAGGTGCTCTGGGCCAGGCAAAGGGAGGAAGCCCAAAACAACAAAGCCAGGCAGCCGAGGGACAATACAATGTTGGGAATAGGGTTCTTTTTCATGCTGTTTTCTCCTTACTCAGCCCCGTGTCGGGTTACGGTTGGCTCAGAAAATTGAGGACCGCCTGAGCGAATTTTCGGGGACTCCTCCGGATGATGTCGGTACCCGTTCCGGTGCCCTCGATAATAAAGACCTGGCTTTGAGGCATCATCTTTCTCAAGGCATCCAGCCCTTCCATCCACTTGTCTTCCCGGCCGCAGAGCAGCAGTGTTGAGGCCTTGATGGACTCGGGAATGTTTCTGAGCCGCTCATCAATCAAGCGACTGTAATGCTTGGCGGCATGGTGCCCTTCTTCTCCCCGTGGACCGGCCTTCAGATACTCCAGGCTGATTTCGTAGCGAACATCCAGCGATGCCTCCACTCCCCCACTCTGCTCAGCCCATATCCTGTCCAGATGCGACCCATCGGCTTTGACCTCCATGGGACGATAGATCTCCGGCATGGGATCATCTTCCTTCATGATGTAGCCGTAGGGAAGAGCGGACAAAACCATCTTCTCCACCCGCTCCGGATGAGTGGCGGCCAGCTCGACTGCCAGCTTGGCTCCGGTATGATGTCCCACAAGACTGGCCTTCTCGATTCCCATGGCATCCAAGAAGCTGACCAGGTTCTTCCCATGGTCGGGAAGAGCGTACGGCCTGGGTGGCTTAACTGATTCGCCATACCCCAACATGTCCATGGCGACCACCCGATACTTCTCGGCCAGCACCGGCATGACTCTTCGATACTCATCGGAAGAGCGAACCACCTGATGAAGCAGCATGACCACCGGACCGCTTCCCATAGTTCGGTAGTGCATCTGCCCTTCCGGAATGTCGACATAGCCCCGCCTGATCACCGGACCACTGTCTCGATCCGTTCCCGGAACAGATTTCGTCTCTGATCCCGCCGCTGTGATTCCCGACGAGAGCAAAAATCCAACCAAGCCCAGGATAAGATTTCTTCTTCCCATCTCAGACCTCCTCTCGATGCTCATGATACTCCTGGAAAATCCAATTCATCACCTCAATTCGTTACGACTGAAATGATTGGCGATAATACGCTGAGCGGCATAGGTACCCATGACTGCAGCCACAGCCCCTCCGCTCCACAGACTGGTTTCAACAGGAACGGCGGAAGAATCCACAACAAACAGATTGGCGATGTCGTGACACTCGAAGTCGGAATTGATGACCGAGTTCGTGCGGTCGGCCCCGCCCCGGCAGGCTCCGACCTCGTGAGTAAAGGGCTGAACCGTAATCCTGGGATGTTCAGGAGTGCGCCGAATCTCCCTGGCTCCCATCTGCTCGAAAAGGCTCCACACCAGGTCGGTACATTCCTGTGCTCGCCTGGTGACGGAAATATGTTTGTGATCAAAGGGGAGTGAGCCATCGGGGAGGACCCGGGGCCGGGGAGCCGACCACATGGAGTAGGCCACCAAAGGTCCCATGTAGAAGGGCTCTCCAATGATGTGTCGCCACCCCTTCCAGTTCTCTCTCATCCACTGCTTGTGCCGGTTGCCGAACTCGGGGGCCCACTGGCTCAGGGCATAGGACTGGGCACCCCAGAAACTGCTCCCGTGGGTATCGG
>JAUXKG010000306.1 GCA_030624355.1 Acidobacteriota bacterium | reverse complement strand
TGGATTCCCAAGGCAAGCTGTGGTTGACAGAATTCTATGCCGACAAGATTGCCCGCTTGGACCCCGCCACCGGAGAGTTTAAGGAGTATGACACGGGAGTGCCGGGAGGATCTCCTTATTTCATTTTGGTGGACCAGTTCGACCAAATCTGGTTGAACCTGCTCAACGGAAACGTCATAGGTAGGTTTGATCCCGAAACCGAGGAATTTGTCTATTTCCTGTTCCCCCAATCCGAAAGCCACTCCCGAAATGCGTCGCTTGACCACGCGACCGACCCAATAGGCATAGTGTACGAGCGCGCTTTCTTGGTCCAGAGAGACTTCAGACCCACCATCGGTCGCATGTACATTCGAGCTCCCGAGTAGGCGAAAACGGCGGGGAGCCGCTCATGCACGCTCACCCGGTCTGGCTTTGAGGACAAACAGGGAGGGTTGTCCCCGATACTTCATGGCGGTGCCCAAGACAATCAAGCAGCTTTCTTTTTCACACACGAAATCCGCTTGGCGGCTGCATTCAAGACAAGACTGCTCACAGTCCGGCGGCTGCAAGCTCGCTCTCCAGATCGAAGTCAGGCAACTTCTCGAAGATCAGAGAGGGCCGGCCAGCAGAAATCGACACTTCAAACTCGAGCGAATCGCTCAAGTGCGGATTGCTCACCCGAACCTCATAGACACCGGGCGGCAAGGGCACAACACAGGGCGTACTCAAATTTTCGTCTATCGAAACAGGTTGAGCAGTGCCAGCCTCAACGATCGAATCCACCCTGGCCCAGGGTGACACGTTCAGAATCAACTCACCGGTGTCGGCATCAGCCAGAGGAACACTCCACCACACGCCCAATGCCGCTAAGACCAGAACTACAGCCACCCCCGCTACCCACTGCGTGAGTCGCCCTGTAGCGCGAAAATCGATGACTTTTTCTTTGGGAGAATCCTTCGGCACACTGATCTTCGAGTCTACCTTGGTAGCTGCAGAGTCCGTCTCTACCCGAATGGTCTCGGAATCTGGCGTCAAGACTTGGGTACTCTGCGCCGTCCGAGAAGCCTCCAGCTGCTGAACCTGGAGTTCGGCTTTCTTCTTTAGCCTCAGGGCCTCAGCGTTACCGGGTTCCAGGTCCAGCATAAACGACAGGTTGCGAATCGCTGATTTCGGATTTCCCTTTGCGATTTCATTTTGAGCAAAAGCCAGAAGATCGGCCACATGCCCCTGGTGCTCCTCATCGATACCCAGTTTCGCAGCGGCTTGCTTGCGCAGCTCGTTCAGCTCCGGGTGAGCCGAGTCTGACTTGAGCGCTTCCACTACAGAATCGTAACAGGCTTGGTAGTCGCCGGCCTCCAGCTGACCTCTCACCACGGGCAACAGTTCGGCGATGTGGATCTGCTGCAGAGCACTCTCCTGCAGTTCAAGGGCTCCAGCATGTTCCGGATCGACTTCCAGCGCCGTAGCGACAACCTGCAGACACCGGTCAAACTCCTGATGCTTCAGGGCACTGCGGGCTACCGCCAACGCAGTGTTGATCTGCAAACTGGCTTCCTCTTCACCACGGAGCCCGTCCAACTTTTCCTGTATGCCCAGTGCTACGGCGTTCTCCGGGTTGAGCTGGAAGATTTCCTCCAGAGAGTTCCGGCAGGCATCGAACTCATTGGCCTTTAGCTGTCTCCTTGCAGTTTTGAACAATACAAGAATCTGACGAGCTTTTGCCTTGTTGCCATCCAGCATGTCCAACTGCGCCTTCAGACCGGCATGCTTTTCCAATAGGCTGCCGTAGTCCTCTTGGTCAGGCTGGAAGCCCATCACCGAGATCGAAGCCTCCCTGCTGTCAGTCTCTTCGGACTCCGATTCCATGCCTGAGATCAGATCTTGAATCTCCGGATTCGCAAAGTCCTTTCGGCGTTTCGCCATTCCAGTTTGGAGGGCCACAGTCTCTTTCCTGAGCGAGTTCTGAAACTTGACGAGCTGCTCTCGAAATTTTTCCAGGTCTGCCGACATCTCCGCTCCAGTCTGGTAGCGGCTGTCAGGATCCTTGCTCAGGGCCCGGTCGACGACCTTCACCAATATCTGGGCACAGCCAGGATAAATTTCGGAAATGGACTGGTGATTTTCAGTCACTATCTGGAAACAGACCGCTGTGGCAGTGTCACCTTCGAAAGGCTTCCGGTAGGTGATGAACTCATAGAGCACGATGCCGGCACTGAAGAGATCGCTGCGTCCATCGATATCGGGACGACCTTTGACCTGTTCAGGAGACATGTAGTAAGGACTTCCCATTAACGTACCGGATTGAGTCATCTCCGAGGAGGCCAGCCTGGCCAGTCCAAAATCCAGGATCTTCAATGTCCCGTCAGGCATAACGAAGACGTTACCCGGCTTGATGTCTCGATGAACCACGCCATTACGATGGGCGTAATCCAGGCCATTACAAATCTGGATCACCAGCTTGAGCTTCTCATCGAAGGGAACAAAACTCCTGTTCTGGATGATATCCTTGAGGTCCTCTCCCTCAATGTATTCCATCGCTATGAAGGGCTGCTCCGGATCCTCGATCAGATCGTAGATCGAGATGACGTTGGGATGATTGAGCTTGGCAGCCGAGCGAGCCTCCACAAAAAAACGAGCTTTAAGCTCATCGTCGATGTCGCCTCCCGTGCTCATCACTTTGATAGCGGCATAACGTCCCAGGTGAGGATCGAAGGCCTTATAGACGACCCCCATGGCCCCTGCCCCTAACATCCCTTGAATTTCGTATCGTCCAATCTTTTCCATAGTCTTGGTATTCGAATTAGGTAGATGCTGACTTGTGCTGAAGCGCCTCTTGCTTTAACATTTGGAAGATCTAGCGATCCCCACTGTGGTGTGGAGACCGGTTCCATTATATCGGGATTTGAGATGCTTGAGAAGAGAATCGTTGCCGCCATTCTGCTGAGCGTTTTCCTGTTTGCCGTCGCCCCTGCCCTGGGACAGACCGACTCCCCCTCATCTTTGTCGGAATCAGCCGCCGAAAAGGCGGCTGCTGGTGATTATCCGGCTGCCATCGAGCTCTACCAGAGAGCCGTTAATGCTGAATCCAGCCAGTGGCAAAAAAAGGCGATTCAGGACAAACTCGACGAGGTCACCAAGAACTTTTACAGAAGTCTGTACGAAGAAGCGCAGCAGGCGGTTTCCCGGGAGGAACGAATCCGGTTGTTGACCCAGGCCCAGTCGTTGAAAATCCGCGACTGGCTCTTCACCGATTTTGAACAGGTGGTATTTAGTGTCCGACGTCTGCGAGAGGAGATTTTCCGCGAACTGCTGGGAGAGGCGACAACTGCAGTTCAAGACCAGGATTACGGCCAGGCTCTCTCCAGCTACGAGCTGGCTCGTGCCCTGGATCCGGAATTGTTCGAGAGTGAAAACCTGTCAGCTGACTACGACAGGCTAAATGATCAAGTACGTATCGGAAAGGAGCTGGTCCGCCAAGCCCATCAGCTTCTTGACCGGGGAAGATTCGAGCAGGCAAAGGAGAAATTCGAACAGGCCAGGACGACATACCCTGGCTCAGCCATCGAAGATGGGCTCAGGAAGACTGATTCGATGCTCCTGCTGAGGGATGGAAAACGTCACGCCAGCGCCAATCAATTTGGAAAAGCGGACAGGGCTTTCCGGATGGCTCTGGAAAAGTACCAGGAGAACAGTGAGGCGACTCGCCTTCTGGAAGAGAGTCAAAAATACAAAGACTATACTCGGCAGGGCAGAATTCTGTACCGCCAGGGATCCTGTCAAGAATCCCAGCGTGAACTCAAAAGGGCGCAGGTTCTGAACTCAAACCGGTTCAAAAAAGATGCTTTGGCGCCACTTTTGCGCTCCGGTTGTAGCGAGAGAATTCCCCTTCCCGTGTCCGAAGTTCGAGAAGGCTTGCTGGCTTTTTTTGACGGCCACCCGGATGAGTCCATCCAGATACTCGAATACCTCGTCGAACAGGTCGGCGAAGGTTACGTTCAGCTCCATGCCTTTCTGGGAGTCGCTTATTGTCACACGGCCTTTACCAGCAGCGGGACCGCTGAACCGGCTCTTGAAACTGCCAGGGAACAGTTCCGAATGGCATTGGAAGCCGAACCCAACTACCAGCTGTCGGAAAAACTGTTTTCTCCCAGAATCTTGCAGGTATTTGAAGAATCGCGCTCTGAAGC
>JAUXKG010000136.1 GCA_030624355.1 Acidobacteriota bacterium | reverse complement strand
TAGCTCCGCCGTTCTGGGCATGTGGACTCCCTGGTTGCCCATGTAGCCCAGGCTCACAACACCGTCGGTGAACAATTCTCTTTGCAGGGACAGACTGTATTGAATGGAGTAAGGAGTCTGGGTGATCTGAATGGGTCTAAAGTCCGCAGGCGGGTCTTCCGGAATTGGAACGCCCGGCCGGTCCAGGAGAGGTTGGCCGGGGAGCAGGAGCTGCAAGTCCTCAGGGACGCCGTCACGGCCGGGTCTGATACTAAGCACGTTGGCTAAGGGAGGCTGGCTTTGCCCCGGCGTCTGATACTCTTTTGGAAAAAGATTGCCATGAAAGATCCCAAAGCCGGCCCGCAGCGCGGTTTTGCCGTCCCCGCTGACATCCCAGGCCAGGCCCAGCCGCGGCGCAAAGTTTTTGGTGGTGGGATTGTCGAGGATCAGGGGGCAGCCCTCACGCGTTGGTGGGAAGGCCAATAAATCGTCCAGATTGAAACAACGGCCATATTTTTCATCCGGCATGGTCATATATTCATATCTGAGGCCGGCATTAAGGGTCAGACGAGGAGTCAGCTTGATGTCGTCCTGGAGGTAAAAGCCGTAGTATTCGTGTCTCCAGGATCGGAAGCGGTCGCCGCCCGGGACCAGGACTCGGAACCGATCCCCAAGATTGTCAAGGAAATCCTCTATGTCGTCGAATCTGATCTCACCCGAATTTCTGCGACCTTCATGAGCGTTGACCTGAATCCACCTGATATTGACTCCGAACTTGAAGTTATGGGAACCCCGAATATAGTTCGAGTCGTTGGAAAAGTCCTCATGATTCAAGGCAATGATAACGGGAAATCCTCTCGAGGCTTGAGACAGAGAGGTGATCCCTGATCTGGGCTGTAAATTACCACCGGTCAAATAAGGTTGACCGGCAACCACATCCAGCGCCTCTGGAATATACACGGCCAGCTGCATCCGGGCATTGGTAAAGTTCCGATTAAAACCGAAGCGACTGGTATTGAAAAGGTTGTTAGTCAGGATCCGTTTCCACTCCACCGTTGCAAATTGGTTTCGACCCAGCTCAAAGGGGGAGTACTCGGGAAGATCATCGGGCCGGAAGGTTTCCGAGTCACTGATCGTATAGCGAACAAAGACACTGTCTCGATCAGAAAAATTGTGATCGACTCGACCCTGAAAGAAATCTTCGTCCACGGTCCGGGTAGCCTGGATAATTCTTTCCGCAGTACCATCGCCAAAATCGATACCCCCAGGGGTCGGGAAAGGCCAAAGAGCCAAATAAGGTTGCACCTCTGGGACGGCTGTTTGCGTTGTCCCGTCCTCTGTGAATATAACGGTAAAAGGATCGCTGGGGTCTCTGACGGGGACCACCGCGAACTTCGTCTCACCCTTGCCTTCCCGCAAACCTTCGTAAGCTGCGAAAAAGAAGGTCTTGTTGGGGATGATCGGTCCTCCCAGCGAGAATCCGAACTGATTCCTTCTGAACTCAGGCGGATCGCTGCGAACGGTGGGATTCTCTGGGTCCAAGTCGAAGGTATTACGGGCGTCCAGATTGTCATTGCGGTGAAAATAAAACAGGGAGCCATGCAACTCATTGCTGCCGGATTTGGTGACGATGTTGATCACCCCGCCGGCCGAACCCCCGAACTCCGCTCCATAGGTAGAGGTCTCAACCCGAAACTCCTTCACCGTCTCCACGCCTAGAAATTGACCCCCTCTTCCACCAGGGGTTGCGCCCGCTGAATTGGCAATGGCGGTCCCATCCATCATCCAACTACTGTAGGAGGGTCGTGCGCCGGCAATGGATATCTGGTTGGCTCGACCCTGCTCTTCACCCGTTCCGGCTCCTCGGGCCCAATTGACCCCAAGCTCAAGCGTCGCCAATTGCTCAAAACTTCTTCCGTTCAGGGGCAGCTCCAGGATTCGTTTTTCCTCAATCAGGCCGGAAATGGCGGCTCCGGTTGTCTCAACCAGCGGCGCCTCACCCGTCACTTCAATGGTTTCCGAGATCTCACCCACTCTTAAGGCGAAATCAACCAGCGCTTCTCGCCCAATGGTCAGCTGTACCCCGCTCCTGAGGGAGCTTTGAAACCCCGTCAGCTCTGCCCGGATTTCATAGGGGCCTACAGCCAAGTTCACGGCGTGATACCTTCCTTCGTCGTCTGAGATGACGGTCCTGGCAACTCCCGTGTCCGTGTTCACTGCGTTGATCGTGACCCCGGGTAAAACAGCTCCCGTCTCATCCCGAACTGTTCCTGAGATAGTTCCCGTTGTGACCTGCGCCAAAGCAAGTCCCGCACAGGTCAACGAGACCAAAAGCGTGACCCATAGATAGTGGATTTTCTTGGACATACCCTACCCTCCTGTTAGCGTGATGGAATTTGGTTTAGAAACATTAAAAAAACCTCGATCTTCGCAAGGAGGAGCAATTTTGGTTCCAGTTCCCTCAAGTGCACCCCCATTTGAAAACAACTCATCTGAATACAAATACTTACAATTCCACGTGGCCCCAAAGGTTATCGGAATTAAGGTCGAGTTTATTCAAATAATTGGATTTGCGATCCAAAAAATTGGATATTGGGAGCCTCCCTTGTCCTTGCCTTATACCAAGTCGATCCGGCTCGGGTCAATCAACCTTATCTGCCTTCCTGCTGATAGACCACTTTGCCATCCACCATAGTCAGGCTAATCGGGATCTCCCCGATTTCATCTTCGGGCACCTCCAGGAAATCTCCGTCCAACACCACCAGATCAGCCAGCTTCCCAGGCTCAATGGTTCCCAGCCGCTCCTCATCGCCAGAATAATAAGCTGCCCAGTTGGTATAGGTGTTCAAAGCTTCCCGGCGAGTCAATTTTTCATCCGCTCCCCAAACTCTGCCGCCTTCGTCTTTTCGGCTTACAAATTTTTCGATATTCCACAGTGGAGAGGCCATCGGTAAAACATCAGCGTCTGCTTCGGCCACCGGCTTCAAACCTGCCTGGATCATACTCTTGGCCGGAAACATTCGGTGGATGGCGTCGGCTCCGTATTGAAAGATGATTTTATCCAGGCCCTCAACACTTCCCCAGGAGCGATGATAGACACTGGGAATCACCCCCAACTTTTTCATCATCTCCATGGATTCAGGAGTCACCCAGTTGAGGTGGTCCATGCCCCACCTTCCGGTCAGTGGCTTCTCCTGGTTTGCCTTGTCGTACACCTCCAGATGGATGGCTGCCGCCTGATCGCCTCCGGTATGCAAACTGGTCACGGTCCAGCCATAGCGGTTGGCCAGAAGCACGTTTTCGTGGTCGGTCAGAGTACGCCATTGTTCTCCTGCCGTGTCGATCCACTTATGCTGTCCATAGAGGCCGTACGGATTGCCCGAAAATTCCCTGATCTTGGGATTAAAGGTCAAAGCGCTTCCAGAGGAGATGCTTCCGTCCACAGGTTGTATGGAAAGCCCCATGATCTTCATCATGTCATCCCCAAAGCCGCTCAGGTTCCCAAGCCGTTTCAAGAAAGGCTCCCCATGAGGGTTTTGCCAAAGGAATTGATGAGCCAGGCGCACACGCATGGTCAGTTCTTCTTTGCCCCAGAGTTCCTTCAAGACTGAAACGGCCCGGCCGTCGGCCTTTCCCATAAGTGTTGTCAAGCCGAGTCGGTTGAGCTTCAGCAAATCTTCTTTCTGGGATTCAAGCAATTCCCCGGGGGGAGGATTCCAGGGCATGATCTCCCACTGCACCACCCCCACCGACCAGCCGTGTAAAACTCCGTTGGTTTCACCGGTGGTGGGATCTTTTTCTATGCCCGGAATGTCAGGGGAAAGTTTGTCCATGACCAGGCTGTTCGCTACGAAGTCATCGCTGGAAGCGCTGACGGTGAGGGGATTATTGGGAGCAACTTTGTCCAGGTGTTCTTTCCTGAGAGCCGCAAAAGCAGGACCTCTTGGTCCGGCAAGATTGACCCATTCTCCCGGCTGGGCTGACTTCACGAAGGCTTCAATCTCTTTTAATCCGCCCTCCAGGCTCTCCAGTCTCACCTTGCCGCTCTGTCCGCTTTTAAAAGAAATGTTCATAAAAGCCGAATGAAGGTGGGTATCCATGAATCCGGGCACGACTGTCTTGCCCTGCAAATCGATTCTTCGGCTCTGCGGTCCCGCCAGTTGCAGGATCCTGCTGGTTTCACCCACAGCCAGAAATTTCCCATCCCGAATGGCCACTGCCTGGGCCATGGTGAATTGATCGTCCGCGGTGAGAATCTTCCCGTTGTACAAGACCGTGTCCGCATAGGCAAACAGCTCAGGCGGGTAAACCTGCTGGCCTGCCATGACCTTGACACAGAGTACTACCACTAAAATCGCAAGACTGCTCTTGAATATATGTCCTTTCATTTTTACCTCCTGAACAGAGTCAAACATATCCTTCCTCACTGTTCCCGTCCATCATAGACGATTTGGCCTCCCACAATGGTCAGGATGATCGGGATCTGATCGATCTCAGCTTCGGGCACCGTCATGTAATCCTTCTCCATCACCACCAGGTCTGCGAGTTTGCCCGGCTCTATGCTGCCCAGGTCGTCTTCATCCCCGGTGTAGTAGGAGGACCATTTGGTCGACATCCAGAGAGCCTCCTGCCGGCTCACCCCTTCTTCTGCGTTCCAGACCCGTCCCTGATCGTCATCCCTGCGACTCACGGCGCGTTCTATTTTATACAAGGGCATCCCCAGCGGAGGGTCACCGCTATCGGACTCTAAGGAGGGTCTCATGCCCATCTGAATATAACTTTTCATCGGCATCATTTTATTGACCCGGTCCGCCCCATACTCGTAAAGCATCTCCTGAATATTTTGTTTATTAAACACAAACCAGGGGGAGATGCTTGGAATGACACCCAACTCTTTCATCTTGCTCATTTCCTGAGGACGGATGTCGAAGGAGAGATGATCGATGGTGAGCCTCTGATCGTGGCTTTTAACTATAGGATTTTGCTTAGCATCCTCGACTGCGGAAAGAAATTCAAAGGTGGCCCGGTCCCCCTTTACATGAGTGTTCGGGATGCTCCATCCATAGCGTATCTCTTCCACAAGTTCTTTCCTGGTGCGAGCCCACCCGGCGGCCTCACTCCGTCCCTGCTCTTCCCATGAACGTTCTCCCGGCATTGTTCGTATCCTGGGTGCAAAAGACCATCCCGAGCCATAACCAACCGAGCCACCATTCCCTCCTGAAATCCTGAGCATGTCATCACCAATGTCGCTCAGATTGCCGACCTTCTTGGGGTCCAGTTCACCGGGAAAGGCAACCCGCCACCTCACCGTCAATCCGCCTTTGGACCAGATTTCCCTTAAAGCTGAAAAGTGGCTGGGCCTGATGCGAGTGGTCACCAGCGTGAGTCCCCACTGGTTTGACAGGCTCATTCTTTTTTCAAACCAGGGCATGAGCTGCTCCACCGGAACCAACCATTCCATGTATTCGTCGAAGACCTGGCGAGCGCGGCCAGTGATGAGAATGCCCCCATCTTGCGGTAATCCAGGCGTGCCTGGCGACAGCTTCATGGTTTCACGAATGGCATAAGAATTGACACCCCAGGGATTGATGCTGATGGGTCCATGGATGATCAGGGGATGGTTGGGGGAAATGGCATCCAGCTGTTCCATCGTAATCTGAGAGAGCATCTCTTCCATTTCCAGCCGCGCGACCATCCTCACAACCTCGCCCGGTTGGGCTGCCTCTACGGCCCTCTTGACATCTCTGAGGGCCATATCCAGATCGTCCCACCACAAAGCAGCTCGCACCACCCGGCCTTCCCATTGGATATTTTTCTCCTTCAGGATCATATGTCGTATGGCGTAGTCGTCCAGGTGGTAGTGGGTATCCAGAAAACCAGGCGTCACGGTTTTCCCTCTCAGGTCAATCTTCTGGGTCACAGGTCCGGCCATGGCCAGGATTCTGCTGTTTTGCCCCACCGCCAGAAACTTGCCATCGCGAATGGCCACCGCCTGGGCAATGGTGAACCGGTCGTCAGCCGTGAGGATCTTCCCGTTGTGCAAGACCGTGTCCGCATAGGCGATAACTTCCGGAGGAAGGGCCTGTTGGGAAACGGCGCTGGTCTGACTGGCAATAGCGATCGAGAAAAAGATCACAACGACTCGAAAAGTGGTTCCTTTCATAGTCATCCTCCCGTGATGAATCGCAAGTTTTGGTATCTCCCCGCACCTTTACTGGGATGATTTCTCGAAAACGATTTTCCCTCCCACAAGGGTCATCACAACCGGGATGCCGGCGATTTCATCCTCCGGCACACTCATGTAATCTCTTCCCAGGACCACCAAGTCAGCCAATTTTCCCGGTTCAATTGTCCCTAATCTGTCCTGATCACCCGTATAGTATGAGGCCCAGTTGGTGGTCATCCAAAGTGCCTCTTGACGGGTGACCTTTTCACTCTCTCCCCAGGTTCTCCCCTGGTCATCCTTTCTGGTCACGGCTTTCTGAACTTTGTAGAGGGGCCGAGCCAGTTCGTATTCTCCCCTGTCAGCTTCCAGAGAGGGTCGAATGCCGGCTTCAATATAGGACTTCATCGGCATCATATTATCCACACGATCTTTGCCAGACATAGTGATCATTCTGTCTGTGGTGTAATGGCTGAAGAGAAACCAGGGGGAGATGCTGGGAATGACCCCCAGCTCTTTCATCTTCTGGATCTCCTGCGGTCTGATCATGACCAGGTGATCCAGAGTCAGTCTCTGGCTGCTGCTTTTCACCACCAGAGTGTTCATGGCTTCCTGGTAGGCGTCCAGCACTTCGGCCGTTGCCCGATCGCCGGCACTGTGGGTGTTGGGGATGTTCCAGCCATAACGCAAGGCCAGGATCCATCGTTCGCG
>JAUXKG010000286.1 GCA_030624355.1 Acidobacteriota bacterium | reverse complement strand
GCCTGAGTTGGCTGGCGTGAGTTGGAGTTGGATTGGCGCGGGCACATCTCGGGCACAACTACCCCTATTTAGAGGTTGAGTCGAGGAGACTCAATTTGAACGAAACCCTTGTCGGACGGGGCTTCTGGGAAGAGCCAACATCCTCAAGTTGGCAAGACGCGCAGGTTTTTAAGGACTGCGCGTCTTCCAACTTCACTCACAATGCCACACAGCAGAAGGCATTGGGCTCCTTTCGATGCCTCTCAAATCCGCACCCTATCCGCACCCTGGCCCGGCAAACACCCCAAATTTTCAGTGTTTATTGGGTTTAGTGGATGTAGAAGAAACATGCGGTGATGGCCGAAAGCAGGTCTTCCTCGCTCAGAATGACCATTTTCGCCCCGCGGCTTTGAGTGTTCTGAACAACTTCCTGTGACAGCGACTTCAAGGTGAGTCCTGCAGTTTCCAGAAAAGTCTCCCCCAGTTGGGCCTTTTCATCGACCTGGAATACCAGGTACCCGATCAGACCATCCAACAGAGGTTCGTCACCTTTTTCAATCGAGATGTTTATCCTGACCGTCGAGCGATCATCCTGTCCTGCCTTGGATTCAGCTTCGAATTTTCCGGCTGTCTTCTCAAATCCCTGGAAGGCTCGTTCCAGACGCAAGAAGGACAGTAGATCGTTCGGAAAGGAGACTTCAAGACCGATTTCCGCAACCTGAACCTGGCCTTGTGAGGCCAGATAAATGGGGATGGCTGCTTCCGTTCCCGGAACGGTGTAAACGTCCGACAGACGGATCGAGATTGTTTCCGGCTGTTGTGCCTGAGCGGCAAGGCTGGTCAGCAGAAGAAGTCCCGCCTGGGCCAGCAGGAAGTGGGGCTGTCGGGAAATCATTATTCTGTCCCCTTGGGATTCCTCGGCCATTCGCAGACGCCCTTCTCCAAAACAATCGAATCAAGGCTGCTCATCCTGGATAGAAATCCGCCCCCAGTGGCATCTAAGAAGCGAAAAAGGAACTTCCGAGACTCTTTTCAACCAGTGATCGTAAATGGCAGTCGTCGGACGATGTTCGTCTTCTTGATGAGGTCAGTAATGTTTACTTCCAGGGAGTACTTTCCCGCCGGCAGGCCTTCAAGAGGGAGGAATTTGACTACGTCAATCGTGGATTCTCCCTGGTCGCGAATCTCATCCTTTAGTTGCGCCAGTTCCTTGCCCTGTCTGGAAATCACATATTGGACGTCGACTATGGGGCTGCCTGTAGTCTGGTCCACCGATAAATTGTAAATCTGAAAGTAGAGAGGGAGGTCACGATCCTTCTCGATTTCCGATTCCGGGTTGGGAAAGACTCGAATTGACCCCATGAAAAACTGACCCGGATCGGGCTCATCCAGGGTCTCGATCCGTAGTGCGTGGACAATAGAACTGGTTGATACCAGTTCTTCACCGATTCGCGGAACTACTACAAGATGTACTGCCGTCCCCAGTTTGTCGCTGGCTTCGTCGGTAACTGCTATCTGCAGCTTGTATCGACCGGGCCCCAGTCGTGACGACCTCTGGTAAAGGGAGAATCTTTGGATTTCCGCAGCCAGTTCGCTTTCCGGAATTTCGTTGGCGACTACTTCCTCAAAGCTCTTGACCACAACGCCTGTCATGTCTACGAATTCACCGTATATGTTGAGGACAGCCCGGTGTATGCCCCCCTTTTCCTCGTACTGAAGTTCACGGTTAGGAACCTTAACCGTCAGAAGGACAAGATAATTCTCTTCGTTAATTCGGACGAAGTCGTTTCGCATGTGAAAGGGAAGGGTTTCATACCGGACTTTAGAGCTGATGAATTCCCTGAGTTTGGGTGTCCCCAGTTTGGTGGGTCTCTCCAGATCGGTTAACAATTGAAGTTTGGCGAACGGCTGGTCCTTGATGCGTCCACGGCCAAACACATAGGGATTGTTACGCTGCACGGGATTGGTCAGATTCAAGACACGGTCGACCTTGCTGGACAATCCTAGTATCTCATTGAAAGTCGGTCCCGCCCCTCCTGCATACAACATTGCGTCTTTGTCGTTTTTGTTCATGGTCAAGCGGTATTCTCCACTGAGAGTGTCATCCACGAACTCAAGCTCAACGTCCTGTTCTACACCTTCAATATAGCGATACCGCCACACTTCGAACGGGTAGGTGGAAGTATGTCCTCCCCCTTCCCAAAAGGGGCGTTCATAGGTTCCACCCGAAGTGTGGGCAATCACTTCATCGGGGGGTCCAAACTTGATATAAATTCTGCCGCGATCGGTTTTCCATCCCGGAATGCCACTGAAGAAGCGATCATTGGCATACTGGATTCTCCGGTAATGTTCTTCACGATACTCGTTGATTGCGGTGGTCGGATCGGGATCCCGGCGGAACCAGAACTGCTCAATGAATCGCTCTCGTTCGTCGTCTGTCGTCAGTTTGCTGAAAACGGAGCGCTCCTCGGCGGCAATGACGTAAAAAACATCCTCCTCGAGCCACTTCTTAAAATAGTCTATCTGCTCTTCCTTTTTTTGACCTGCCAAACTGGTGATGAAAACCAATGCGATGAGGACCCGTGCTACCGCCGAATGATACATGCTGACTTACCTCGCTTATTTCCCTCTATTATACGCTAGGCATTGAATGCAAATCCAGAGAGTCTTCCTCTGTTCAGACGCCGACCCGGCACGGATGTTTCATGCAAAAAGGTTGCTGAGTCCGGGAAGCGACGGATCGGCGATGAAGATACTGATCTTCTAGGACAGACTCCTAGGGTCAGCGACTCAGCGCCATGTGGGCGAAAACCTTGGCTGTTTCAAATACATCGGTGACCGAGACCAGTTCGTGATCGGTGTGCTGGAACCGGATGTCCCGGGGACCATAGCTGACAGACTGGATCCCTTCCCGGTTCAGAAAACCAGCGTCCAGAGCTGCCGCAGCAAAGGTGTATTCAGGCTCCCGCCCCAGCATGGTCCGGATAGACTGTCCCAGGGCCTTGACGACCTCGGCGTCTCTGGACACCTCGCTGGGGTAACTGAAGTCCTCTCCACGGACCTCTATGCCGTAAGGATCTATCGCCCCGATGGCTGTTTCCAGATCCTGAACGGCTTCGGTCGGGTCATCTCCGGGAAGCAGGCGTCGGTCCAGCAGAATCTGGCATTCGGCGGGAACCGTGTGAGTCGCCTTGGGAAAGCTGTGAATCGAGGTGGGTGTCAAGGAAACCTGTCCCAGTTCCGGGTGGGTTTTTTCGGACGGGTAGGGCATGAGGGGGTTCAACCTCTCCAGGACCTTGACGGCTCCCTGGACGGCGTTGATTCCATCCCAGGGTCGGCTGCTGTGAGTCGGCTTTCCCTTGACGCTTACCAGAATGTCAATGCGGCCCTTGTTGGCCAACTGTATCTGGGGTGGGCCATCCAGAATTCCCCAGTCAGTTTTTATTTTGTTCTGACTCAGAATGTGGCTGACCGAGAGGTGTCGCCCGGTCTCCCCGGCCGTGCTGGTGGCAAATATCAAGTCCGCGGCCAGTTCGGCCTGGTATCTGGCGATCACTTTGACTGCCATCATCATGGCTGCCAGGCTGCCCTTCTGTTCACAGGCCCCTCTTCCCCAAACGCACTCTCCCTCAATCTGGTAGGGAGTTCCGTCAATGATTTCGCCTGAGTACGGGTTTTGCATGGTGGCGGGCGCCGCGTTCATGGCGTAGGAAACGAGAAGTAAGCTCTTTCCTGGACCTGCTCCTTTCAAAGTTGCGACAAGGTTTCCCATGTCATCTATTACGGGGCGGACCCCGTCCTTTTCCAGTTCTGGTTTTATCGTTTCCTGGATGAGTGCCAAAACCTGCGGTTCCTCTTCAAAAAGAGCCGTTTGAGGGCTGGGAAACTGGACGAGCTTGACCAGCAGTTGTTTGGCCTCTTCGTAGGTCAGGTGTTCCTCAATGAGTTTCTTGGCTTCGTTCGATTCCATTCTGGCTAGTCTCCGGCAGCAGATGAGTGATCATGATGGGATGACAGATTCTCGAAGTTAAAGATGTTATCACGCCCGGAACCGAAACAAAAAAAGGGCAGCGAGCCCGGATTATGCATAGGTTCTCGTCACGAAGCGCCGAAAGCGCCGGCCTGACAAGGCGCGCGACCGAGGCCCCCGCAAGCGTACTGTAGGGTATGTTCAGTGTCTCGTGTCATAGATACGGTGGCGTTCGTGGCGAGCGCGACGGCGTCAAGTGCGCGAAGCGACAACGACACGATGTCGATGTACATCGTGGAGGAGGAGCGACAAAGAAGTTGATGCCGTCCCGCCACCACCCTTCGGGCTGGTGGGGGTTGCGGGCGACCTCTGTGTCGCTCGTCGTCGTCGATGTCCCTGC
>JAUXKG010000296.1 GCA_030624355.1 Acidobacteriota bacterium | reverse complement strand
TTAGAAACCGCGCCTCACTCATCTGCCACGGCTACACGCGCCTGCATCTGGGGGACCACCTCACCATCGTCGGTTCCGAATCCTCCCTGGAAGAAGTCCAACTCAGGTTTTCTGGCTAGCCCTTCTCTGACCTAACTGATCTCCATAGTCAGAAAAACTTCACGACATAGGAGAAGCGAACCCCCCGGCCCATCTCGGGAGCCAGTTCCTTGATGAAGGAAAGGTGGTTTCGATAGAGCCGGTCGCCCAGGTTAAAGACATTGGCCGAGAAGTGGTGGGAAAAATGCTTCCTGGGCAGCGTATAGGAGGTCTTCAGGTTGACTACTGTGGATCCTGCGGTCCGGGTCTCGGTGGGAAACAGTTGATCCTGGCTGTCGGTCAAAACCACCTCCGGACGAACGCTCAAACCGCCGCGGCGAAGATCCAACCCAATTCGAGTCCGCAGCGGCGGAATTCGAGGCAAAGGGGTCCCGGTGTCGGTCAACTGAGCATCCACCCAATCGAGGCCTAAGAACAACCAGACGGCATCCTGCAGAGCCACGCCCAGATTCAACTCGGTGCCTAAAAAGCGGGCGTTCCCCTGACTGTAGACTCCTTCCGAAAGCCCGTCCACCACCTCTCCTGTGGGGGCTAGGAAAACGAAGTCCTTGATGTCGTAATAAAAGAAGTTGGCTTCCCCCTGTAGACGATCAGCCGAGTGACGCAGAGAAAGGTCCAGACCATGACTGCGCTCTCGCTGCAGGTTGGGATCTCCGATCTCAAAGGACAGCAGTCCCAGATGGGGGCCAAAGTTGTAGAGCTCTTCCAGAGCTGGAGCCCGGTAGGACCCGGTGTAGTTGGCCACGAAGGCTCCATTGTCCCAGAGGCCGACTCGAATTCCGGCTCCCCCGGAAAAGCCTGTGAAGTCCCTATCGGGCAGGGTCACCAACTCTTCTTCTCGCAGAATCATCCCCTTAGGCTGGTAGGTCGTGTGTTCGACCCTGGCCCCCAGCTGAAGCTTCACCCGATCGAAATTCAGTTCCTCGAGAGCGAACAGAGCAAAGGCATTTTGATCTACCGGGGGAGAGAGGGCTTCCTCGCCCACCACATCATATTGGCGATGCAGTCCCCAGAATCCGAAGCTGCCCGACAGGGGACCCGTTCTTTGCTGCTCAGAAACGCCTCGATAGACAAACTGGTTGTTGTGGAAGGTGGTTCCGACTTCCTCGAGGTTGTCCTCCAGAATCTCAAGTTCGTCGTGCTGCCAGTCGGTGTAACTCAGGGTCAGGCGGAAGTCTTCAACAAACGATTCCAGATCGCTGAAGCCTCCCGAAAAGCGGAGATTATTCCAGCGGAAATCCTGATCCACTGCCAGGAGCTCTTCTTCCTCCTCAGGGTCACGAAGCTGGTTGGCAAACGGGACCCCGAAGCGACCGTCCGACAGAGCGTATCCCACACTGACAAACCCCTTGTCGTCAAACCATCCCACCCCTGCTCGCGCGTTGTTGATGCGGGTCTTGGAGTTTTCCACCTCTCCCAGAGGGGTCGTATAATCGCCGCTCCTTTGTCCGCCGCCACCTCCCCAAAAGAGCCCTTTCTCGTGGCCGAACTCCGCATTGGCGCTGGCACCCGCCTGTCCTCCGTTGGACCCCGCCACGCTGGAGACTTGTCCTCGAAGACCTTCATGGGGCTCGCGATGATAGTCTTGGTGACCGGTGACCGCGTTGACCACCCCTCCCACCGCATTGCTGCCGTAAAGGAGGGTGGCCGGACCCTTGACCACCTCCAGACGCTCCACGTTTGTGGCATCAATGGGCTCGGCATGATCTCCGGATTGAGATCCCAGGGAGCCCATGCGAACGCCGTCCTGGACTACCAGAACCCGGTCTCCGTCAAAGCCCCTGACAACCGGCCGAGCATTGCCGGGACCAAAACTCCGCTTGGCTACTCCCGCTTGTCCTTCCAGCACTTCACCGATGGAGCTGGCCATACTTTCGGCCATCTCAAAAGAGTCGACCGTAGTGACCGACTGTACCGTTTCGAAGGTGGTCTCCTGGCGCTGCCGGGCCGTAACGGTGATCTCGTGCTTGAGGGGGGAAATGCTAAGTTCGAAATCAACAACCTGGGTCTGTCCGGCGGATACTTCAATCAACCGTCCCGGAGCACTGACGATGGCCAGGTAGGAGACGATATCGTAAACTCCCTCAGGCACCTCTTGGAAGATGTAGTAACCCTGCTCGTCAGTTTCCGCTACCTGACTCAGCTGGACCAGCATAACGGTTGCCCGATGGACTGGTTCTCCATTGGTGGCCAGGGTAACGGTCCCCTGAATAATCCCGCCTGGCTGGGCTGCCAGAAATCCGGCACCCAGGAAAAGGACAAGCACAGTGAGGGCACTTCTGAAGTACCCTGCACACCGACTGCGATACATTGATGATCTCCTCCCTAATAGGTCCCCTGCGGACAGGATGGATCAGTACCATCCAAAACGAACCTAAAGGGTCCTAAGTCTCTAGAGTCGAACCATGGTGAGGATCAGGAAAGGGGAGGAGGGGCACGGACGGTGGGAAGAGTGAATCCAATGCTCGTAACACAACCCAAATTGGCCAAGGAGGGGCGTTCGAGTGTGCGGCTTGTGAAGTCCTGCCAGTACTGCAGGGCTGTCGAGAACTGCTGAGTGTGAAGACAAAAGTGGGCGTGGTGTTCGCCGGAATCGCATGGGAGCGGTTCGTGAAACACTGTTCCCACATGCTCGTGGTGAGGCAGATGCCTCTCCTCTTCCAGTGCATGGAAGACCTCGGCTCCCTGCCCAAGGGCAAAGAAGACAAAGGCAAGGACCAACAGCCCGGTGATGAGTTTCGGTGGACTCTTGTCTTGTATGATTGGTGGAGCATATCACATCTATAAATGGTAGGAACAAAGTGTTTCCACTCGGGGCTCCGTTTGTTTCTTAGCCCGGATTCTGCATAGGTTTTCTTCACCGCGCTCAGATGAAGACGAGCGGTACTGCAGTAGACAACTTATACATGATCAGGGTTAGAGCTAACCTTGAACCGTCTCCTGTTGTCTCCGCTCTGTTCATCTTGGACCATCCGACCAGCGCAGCAGCTATCGTTGTAGAATGGGTGAACAGAATGATGAAAAAGTCAGGTATTGGCATCCTAACGGGCGGCGGCGATGTGCCCGGTTTGAATTCGGTGATCAGGTCGGTGGTCTATAGGGCCAAACATCTTTCTCGCGAGGTCATTGGAATTCGCAGAGGCTGGCAGGGTCTCACCAATGCCAACCTCTCTCAGCACCAGGACCCCGAGTTCATCATGCCTCTAAACAGAACGAACACTCGCAGCATTGACCGAACCGGAGGTACGGTTCTCCATACCTCCCGCACCAATCCCTCCATGATGAACAAATCCCAACTGCCCGCCCATCTTTCCGCGGAAGAGTCGCGTCCCCTCCAGGTTGACGAAGACGCCTATGATCTCACACCGATCGTGATTCGAAATCTGGAGCAGCTGGGGATCGAGACCCTCATTGTGATCGGGGGAGACGATACCCTGGGCTATGCCGCGCACCTGAGTGGCGAGGGTTTTCCCGTTATTGGCATACCAAAGACCATGGATAACGACGTACCCGGCACGGAATACTGTATCGGCTTTTCCACTGCTATTACCAGGGCCATAGAATTAATCACACGCCAACGTACGACACTGGGCTCGCATGAACGCATCGCCGTGTTTCGGATTTTCGGACGGGAGTCAGGCTTTACGGCCCTTTATACGGCCTACGTTACGTCCACCCGCTGCCTGATACCAGAATACCCTTTTGACCTTGAGACGATCTGCCGCTTGATGGTCGAGGACAAATACGATGCCCCCAGTCGTTACTCCCTGATCGTGATTTCTGAGGGGGCCACCTGGCGAGGACAACAGAAGGCAGAGTTCGGCGAGGCTGATGCCTACGGTCACCGCAAGACGGTAGACATCGGTCATGCTTTGGCGGAGGAGATTCGACGCCGAACTGGAGAGAAGACGATGACCTCCGATCTCACCTACGATCTACGCAGCGGAGATCCCGACTCGCTGGACAGTCTCATTGCCACAACTTTTGCCAACAACGCCATGGACCTGATCAGCCAGGGAATGACAGGTCAGATGGTCTCGGTCCAAGACGGCCGTTACCACCATACCACCTTACCCGATCCCGCATCTCCTCCTCGTCGGGTCAACGTGGAGAGGCTCTACGACACCTCCCGCTTTCGGCCGCT
>JAUXKG010000433.1 GCA_030624355.1 Acidobacteriota bacterium | reverse complement strand
CGGACTAAGCCGCCGACTCCTAGAGAACCCACCTCAGAACACTTCTCCTGATTAGCGACCCGACCTGTCCGGCCAGCCGCAACTCAGAAAGGAATATCGTCATCGGTGAGTCCGCTGTCCATCTCTTTTCCCCCTTCGGCTACTCCTACCGGCTGACTAGGGCGGTCCTCCTGCGAGCGTGGACTCAACATGCGCATACCCGATGCAACCACCTCGGTGGTTCGACGCTTGTTTCCATCACGATCATCCCATTCTCTCGTCTGGAGCCGTCCTTCGATGTAAACCAGCTGTCCTTTGCTTAGATACTCGTTGCAAATCTCTGCTAACTTGTTCCAAGTCACAATGTTATGCCATTCTGTTCTTTCCTGGCGCTCTCCATTTTGACCATTCCAAGTTTCATTGGTCGCCACAGAAAAATTCGCCACAGGGGTTCCTGAACCCGTCTGTCTCATTTCCGGATCACGACCCAGCCGCCCCACCAAGATAACTCGGTTCACCATAATTCTTACCTCCGTTTACTGTTTCTCTACTATAACGCCGGCCTCTGAAAAACTGTGGGAAAAGCGCCACCGCCGGCAGGGATTGCCCTCTGAAGAATTACGCTATAGCCCGGATTATGCATAGATTTTCTTCACTACGCTCAGTGAAGGGTTTCTTCACTGCGCTTAGATGAAGGCGAGCGGCAATGCAGTAGACAATTTATGTATAATCCGGCGAGATTCCTGTCTCGCAAATGGCATGCTATTTGTGAGACAGGACACTAAAAGCGAAAGGTTCGGCTGGAATCCTGTCCTATCAGGTGAACCCTGCTTTCGATTTTCTCTCCCTCCCTGTAATAGATGATTTCGACCTCTTCCCCGGGACGCTTGTCCTCTAGAACGAGGTTCAGATCATCTGCTGAGGCTACCGGCTCCCCAGCCAGTGAAACAATGACATCTCCACCGATCACCAGTGGGACATTTCCATAAAGGACCCGTCTGCTTCCTCCCCGGATGCCGGTTTGATCTGCAGAACTGCCCTGCTCGACCTGCTCCACGAGAAACCCGCCTTCAATAGCCAGCTTGAGAGCCTCGGACAGTTTGCGCGTTAGAGACCTTCCCCGGACTCCAAACCAGGCCCTCAAGACTTTCCCGTGTTCCAACAGATCCGGCAGGATTCTGGATAGTGTGTCCACCGGAACAGCAAACCCGATCCCTGCACTGTCGCCGGTGCGGGAATAAATGGCCGTGTTGATTCCTATTACTTCGGCATTTGTACTCAACAGAGGCCCACCGCTGTTTCCCGGATTAATGGCGGCATCCGTTTGGATCACCTGATCGATCAACCCGTGATCCGTTTTGAGCTTGCGTCCCAGTGACGAGATAATTCCGGTGGTCAGGGTGCGCTCCAGCCCAAAGGGGTTGCCAATTGCCAGGACCTTCTGGCCGACCTTGAGATTCTGGCTTTCTCCCAATTGGATGGGGAACAGACTATCCTCCGGACAATCGATTTTCAGAACGGCGATATCATTTTGTGCGTCAACTCCAACAACCTCTGCCTTGTACTTGGACTCGTCATGCAGAGTCACTTCCAACCTTCTGCTGTTCTGAATCACGTGGTAGTTGGTGACAATGTGCCCTTCCTTGTCGATCACTATTCCGCTGCCAACCCCTTCACGCGGAACCACCTCGAAAAACCAAGTGTACTCCAACGTAATACTGGTGACGTTGACCACGCCCCTGCTGAGCACCTCATAGACTTGAATGTTGATTGTTTCATCTTCGGTCAGAGGATGATCGAGGGTGGCTAAGGCCGGCTGAGCGAACTCAGCCTGGGTGGGCACCGGTGAAGGCCAGCGCAGCAGAAATGAAACCACCCCGGCTGAGATGATACTGCTGGTCAGAACTATCTTCCAGAAGTCACGCTTGGTCATGGATCTATACCCTTTGATGGGTCTTTGTTGAAGTGGCAACTGATCACGGCAACAGCCTCAAAAAAACAGCTCCACTTTAGAATATTGCTCGGATTGATCCCTCTCAGCTATCACTTTGTAGTCGCGTAGTAAAGACTATTGAAAAGAAACTTGTAGGTCCCCCGGGCCTGAGCCCGAAACTGAGTTCGGAAGCCGATCAGGATGACCCGTCCTTTGCCTATTGGAAACTCGGCCAGAGCCGTCCTGTCGGCCAGATGCTTCTCTCCCGTCATCCAGCCGCTCAAGAGAAGGTTCTCGGAACCGTAACGAACCAGCCGGAGTCCCCTATTCAACCGGAAGACCGGATCATTGTTAAAAAGGATAGCCGCTTCTGCGGGCATGCCATATCCGATGGGATGACGATTGTTCACCTGCACCCTGAGAAATGAACCAGGCACATAGAATTCCTCAGCAGAAAGATTTTGGGTCATATTTTCAACCTCTGTCTCCCAATGCGACAGCGGAACTTGTGCCGAACCGCCCAAAAACAGCAGCGTCCCTCCGGACTCGGCAAAATCCTTCAAGCGACTCAATCCCTTCTCTCCCAGTCCCCCCTGGTACATTTCCGGATAAGGTTCTTTCAACCCCTGCACCAGTTCGGCGGGATCCTGATGAGGGATAACGATGATGTCGTAACGGGAAAGTCTGCGCTGCCGAATCTCCTGATCACTGAGTGAATGGTACGTAAATCCAAAGCGTTCCAGAATCCAGCGCGTCCACCCTTCATCAATCGAGGCGGTATACCCCTGATAAAGTCCCACCCTGGGCAAGCGAATCCGCTGCCAAGCCAGTTGCGGTCGTCTCCGTACCCGCAACACGGAGACCGGAAGGCCCTCAAGCAGCTCATCTATTTCAGTTTGCGACTTCGAAACCTTGGCTGACAGTGTTCCCGCTGGAAACTCCCGTCCCCTGACACGAAATCCATTCGGTGCCCAATAGACCCGGGAATCTGTCTTAAGCAAGCGATTGGTCAAACGGGCGAAGGCAGTGTT
>JAUXKG010000453.1 GCA_030624355.1 Acidobacteriota bacterium | reverse complement strand
GAACAAGATATCCTTCCGCTTCTTCCCACCGATGCCAGCTTCGCCCTTCAAAATCGCCGCCCGCTTGACTGGTTTTGACAACGTAAAAGTAACCCGCTTTGATCGAGTAAAAGGGACCCACCCCTTTTTATGTTTAATGGTCGTAGAGCCTGTGGGAAGTGTGGGAAAGCCGAAGGCTTTTCCAAGCTCCTGGTGGGAATCCGTTCGGATTTCCACAGGAGCGGCACTTTCCATGGGCTTAGCCTTTTCCTCCTTTGATTTTGTCTTTTCTCTTCAAGGTGTTGCGCTTGAGGCTCTCGGTGAAGCGGATGCTTTCCCAGTCGAACTCGTGGATGGCACAGTGATGAGTGAGCCGGTCGAGGAGAGCCGCTGTCAGGGAGGCCTCCCCAAAGACACTGGTCCATTGAGCAAAGGGTAGATTCGAGGTCACAATCAAGGAGGCCTTCTCATAACGATCCGAGAAGACCTGAAACAGTAGCTGGGCCCCTTCAGCGGAAAAGGGGATGTAGCCGACCTCGTCAAGAATCATCAGGTCATATCGGGCCAGTTTGGCCAAAGTTCTCTTCAGCAGGCGTTCCTCCCGGGCCTCGATGAGGGTGTTGGCCAAGTGGGCAGCCGTGGTAAAAAAGACCCGGTGGCCCCGCCGGCAAGCTTCCACCCCAAAGACGGTGGCCGCATGCGTTTTTCCCGTGCCGTGTTTACCCAACAGAACCAGGTTTTCCCGCCGACTGATGTAGTGACACTCAGCATACTGTCGCACCTGGACAGCATCGAACCCGGGCCACTTGTTTAAATCGGTCTTCTCCAAGGTCTTCAGCAAAGGAAAGCGGGCTTCCTGCAGTCTGCGCTCGACTCGATTGGTGTGTCGCTGCTCCAGCTCTCGGGTCGCCAAAGCCAGTAAGAACCCTTCATAAGCTTCGCCGGCCTCCTGCGCCTGACGGACATACTGTGGATACTCGCGAGCCATGGTGGGCAGTCGCAACTGCCGCAGGGTGTCCTCCACTAAAATCTGCTGGCCGGGAGCCGTCATCGCTCACCTCCCACCAACTGATCGTAGCAACCAACATCACTGGTCGCCACCGTCCGATCGGTCACTCCCGGAATCCGGTCGGCCTGCAGAGGAGCTGGCTCGGCCGTTCGACACTGCTGAGCTCGTAACAGGTGGCGAACCGACTCGACGCTCGAGGTCCCACACCCTAAGGCTTGGGCGACGGCCTCTTCCACCTGCTGGGCTGGGTAGCTTTGATGCAACTGCAGCAGGCCGACAAACTCCCGGGTGCCGCCGTTGTCTCCATAGCGATGCCGCAACCGCTCCAACATCGTTTCATAATGGCCAGGCCAGTTGGGCCGCCATTGTCGAATCGGTCGCGCACTCTCAAAAGCCCCGACTCGCTGATAAAGCAGATCCAAGTAATGCAAGGGGTTGATCTGCCATTGGCTGTTGCTAAAGATCCGAGGGTGTTCAGCCACTTGACGTCGATCGGCATAAAAACTGACCCGCTCACACCCTAGATGGGCCCACAACCACCGGCCCACATAAGCGGTGGGCACCGAGTAGCGATTCCGGTCCACCTGGGCCGTCTGATAAGGACTGATCCGTACCGCCATCATCCGCGTATTCTCGAAAGGCCTCTCTGGCAGGGGCAACAAACGGGGGCCCTCTTGCTGATGGCGCTGCTCGATGGTGAGAGACTCTTGCCGTCCTTGAATCCGTCGCTGGCCATCTTCCCAACAGCGTTGCTCCAGCAACTGGTTCAGCTGCTGAAAATCATCCACTTCCGGAATCGGCACCAGAAAATTTCGCCGCGCATAACCCACCAAGCCTTCCACTCCTCCCTTCTCGCGACCCCGAGCCGGGTTGCAGTAACGCGCCTGAAAGGTGTAATAACTCCGAAAGGCTACAAACCGCTGCTGTTCCACCCGGGCCTTGCCTCGCAGAATCTGCCGAACTGCCGCCGTCAGGTTGTCATAAACCAGGACCGGAAAGACCCCACCATAGAAGCTGAAGGCTCTCATGTGGCCCTCGAGAAACATCTCCTGCCGTTCCCAGGGATAGGCCCGCACATAGGCTAGACCCGAATAGCGCGATCGCATGCAGAACAGCTTCACCGCCCGATCCGCTCCCCCCATCCGCACCCAGGCTCCACCCCAGTCGACCTCCCCCTCCTGGGCCACCTCCGGATCCAAGGGGATGACGGCGGTGACTTTCGGCCAGCCTAACCGCCCTTTTCGCTCTCGCACCCAGCCACGCACCGTCGACTCGGCTCCTCCAAATGCGTGCTCTTCCACCAGCCGTTTCCAGATCCGGTGCGCCGTGTGGCGTTGTTTCTTGGGCCGGTCCAGATCCCCTCGCAGCCATCCTTCTACCACTCCAGATACCGGATCCATCACCTGGCAGGCCGGCTCCTGCTTCCTCCGATACTGGGGTTCCAATCCAGCCAGCACTTTACGGATTGTCTTGCGGCTGTGTCCGGTCTCTCGGGAAATCTGACGAATGCTTTTCTTATAGACACGATATCCGGTCCTGACGAGCTCGTACTGATCCATCCCTATCACTCCTTTGTCCCCCTTCTCCCGTGTCACTTTTGACACGAAATCAGAGAGCCTATCAGGGTGGGTCCCTTTTACTCGATCATTCCCGCTCCAGGCGGGTCCCTTTTACGTTATCGAAATCACTTGATCCTTCGCTCGGTATGGAACGGTTGCCCCCATCCTCCAAGGTTCCCTACTTTACAACCCCAACACAAAGCGATAG
>JAUXKG010000394.1 GCA_030624355.1 Acidobacteriota bacterium | reverse complement strand
GGATAATAAAAGGTGAAATGTCAACGACATAAAGAGGGGGGAACAGTCTTCTCTGTCCCCTTTTCCTAGTGGAGACTCGACAATATTTTCCACAGATTTGTAGTGGACAGAGAAGACTGTTCCCCCCTCTTTATTTCGTTGACATTTCACCTTTTATTCACCATCCTTATCGAAGGAGGACCTACTGTATGCCTCTGACCAAGAGACAGAAAGACATTCTGGACTACGTCAAAGACTTTCTCCACCGTCACGGATACTCCCCTACTCTGGAGGAGATCGCCAAGCACTTCAGTCTGGCCTCACTCAACGGTGTCTACAAACATTTGCGGGCACTGGAGGAAAGGGGATTTATCCGCAGGCTGTCCAACCAGTCTCGTTCCATTCAGGTTCTTGAGACCTCCTTGTCGCGGCAAGTCGTGCTGCCACTACTGGGATACATCGCAGCGGGACAGCCGGTGGAACCCGTTGCCGACGTCGAGGAAATTTCAGTCCCGGAAAGCTTTCTCACCCGAAGAAAAAATTATGTACTGAGGGTTCGCGGGGATTCCATGATTGATGAACATATTCAGGATGGAGACTATGTGGTCATCGAGCAGAGAGAGGAGGCCCGAAACGGGGAAACTGTGATCGCCTTAATCGACGGAGAGAGTTCAACCCTGAAAAAATTCTACCGGGAGGGGAACAGGATCCGTCTGCAGCCAGCCAACCCAGATCTCACTCCCTTATACGTGGATGAGGCTCAACTGCAAGTCCAAGGAGTGGTCGTGGGTGTGATGAGAAGATATTGAACCCAGACCGCCTTCTCCAGTTTAACCCCCTTGTTGCCATACCTAGCACCTGTAACGCGACCCCACCTATTACTCGGACAGGCTCCTTAAAGTCTGATAAGATCGAGCCGCTTGCACGGGCAAAATAAGTTTGCAACTTTTATGCTGGTCGCCACTCATAAGTGACAGAAAAGGGAGTAGACAGCTTTTCAACCAAGAGAGAAGCACAGAGTCTTTCGATCTCTGAAGACCAGCTTGGAGATCTGGTTGCAAGAGCAAAAAGGGGCCGTACAGACGCATTTCAAGAGCTCTATGAGCTGTACGGAAAGAAGAAACTCAACTATATCTACCGCTTGGTCGGTTCGCGCGAAGAGGCGGAAGACTTGACGCAGGACACCTTCATATCAGCCTATCGGAACCTCGGCTCCTTGAAAGAGAACCTGAGATTCCAGAGCTGGCTCTTTCGTATCGCTCAAAACAACGTCTACCAACTCTTTCGGGGCAAGAAGCCGCACTTCGAGTCGATCGACAAAGAGGATACACCGGAACTCTCCCAGGTGCAGACAATGGCCACTCCTGAGAAGAGTCCTCACGATCGTCTCCTGTCCCAGGAATTGGAAGGGATCATCGAAGAGGCCATCAGCCAACTGACGGAAAAACACAGAGAGGTTTTTGTTCTGTCAGCCATTCACAAGTTGAGTTATAAAGAAATCAGTCGGGTGGTCAACCGGTCTCTGGCGTCGGTGAAGTCGGATATTCACCGCGCTCGGGTCGAAGTCAGAAACAGAATCAAGAAGTACCAAGGCGAAGAACATGGAATGTGAGATCTGTTTTGAATCCTTGACAGCCCTGATTGACAGGGAATTGAGCACGGAAGAAGAAATCCAGATGGAAGCCCACCTGAAACAGTGCGCACGCTGTCGAGAAGAACAGCAGACTCTTCTGGCCTCCTACCAGGTGATCGAACAGATCTCAGACATCGACTTCACGACCGATCTTTGGCCTCCGATCCACTCCCAAATCTCCAATATCGAGACTGAAACACCTCCTCTGATATCAACCCTTCGCTCCCTCTTCACCCTCCCCTGGGTGCCTGCCACTGCAACCTTGGTCGGAGCTGTTGGTCTTGCCTTGTTCTTCTCCTATCAGCAGGGTGTGCAAACCACCAGGCAGAAGTTGCACGACTACGTGCAGCAGCGAGAGCAGGTGACAATCGAGCAGACATCCAGTGATCAGGTCATCACTGCACTCTATCCCAATCCCTTCGCCATCCGTGGCCGGAGCTATTCAGAGAACCCTTTTCGACCGGAGTAACACCTATGCCCAACATCTTCGTCCTTTTTCTTCTTCTTTTTCATCCACAGTCGGCGACCGACAGTGAGAAGAACTGGGAACAGATGCGAAGCACCGCAGAATCGCAGCACGAGATCGTCATGCTCCTGATCAAACGACAGGACTTCGACAAAATAGCAACAGCTTCCCAAAAGATCTTTCGCTTGAGATTTCCTGGGAACAAGGAACACCTGCTGGTTCGGGAGGGTCAGATACTCGCCGACGCCCTTATCCACCATGGACAGCATGAACTGGCCCACCGCGTGCTTGCTCAGGCCCTCAACTCTGTTCGATCCAACCTATCGAAGGCCCACCTTTACAAGGAGATCGCTTACCTGTGCACCAAAGAAGGGAAAGACGAAGAGGCAATGGAGCACTTCGAAAAAGCAGTGGAACTGGAAAACTCCGTGCCTTGACGGCTCTCACCCACTCTGTCTAAATGACCTCCTGGCAGACGACAGCTCATGAAAAACACAGGGGTCGACAAGAACCTCCGAAAAGAGTCCCAACGACCAAGGCTACCAGTCGCAGTACCCGGCCGCAGGGTTGTTAAGAAGGTCTACAGGCCGGAGGATCTGACAGGGTTCTCCTACGCACGGGATCTCGGCGATCCGGGACAGTTTCCTTACACTCGCGGCATCCATCCTGGTATGTACCGGGACAAGCCATGGACAATTCGCCAGTTCTCCGGTTTCGGCACCCCGGAAGAAACCAATCGACGGTTCAAACACCTTCTGTCTCACGGTCAAACCGGACTCTCCGTCGCCTTCGACCTGCCTACCCTTATGGGACTGGACTCGGACAGCCCGTTGGCCGAGGGAGAGGTGGGCAAGTGTGGCGTTGCCGTAGATTCATTGGAGGACATGGAAATCCTGTTTGACGACATCCCCCTGGATCAAGTCACCACCTCCATGACCATCAATGCACCGGCAGCCATACTGCTGGCCATGTACCTGGTGGTGGCTGAGAAGCAGGGCGTTGAGCCCTCGAAGATCAGAGGCACGGTTCAGAACGACATTCTAAAGGAATTCATGGCCCAAAAGGAGTGGATTTACCCACCTGAGCCCTCCATGCGTTTGATAGTCGATTCGATCCAGTTTTGCACCACCCACCTTCCCCATTACAACAGCGTCTCGATCAGCGGCTACCATATCCGGGAAGCCGGCTCCACAGCGGTACAGGAGCTTGCCTTTACTTTGCGGAACGGGATCGAGTATGTCGAATGGTGTCTGAAGGCTGGAATGAAGGTCGATGATTTCGCACCTCGATTCTCATTTTTCTT
>JAUXKG010000456.1 GCA_030624355.1 Acidobacteriota bacterium | reverse complement strand
GCACGGCACCATCATGATCTTCTTTGCGATCATGCCGCTCCTCGTGGGCGTCTTCGGCAATCTGCTCATCCCGCTCCAGATCGGTGCCGAGGACATGGCGTTCCCCCGGCTCAACATGGCCTCGTTCTGGCTGGCCGTGCCGGCGGCGATCTTGATCCTGGCGAGCTTCGCAGTGGAGGGAGGAGCGGCGGGCGCGGGGTGGACGTCCTATGCCCCGTTGAGCGCCTCGGGTGAGTACACCGGCGTCTACCTCGGGCAGCAACTCTGGCTGCTCAGCCTCGCCATTCTGGGCTTTTCATCGATCGCCGGCTCGGTGAACTACATCTGTACCTTCATCAACATGCGTGCGCCGGGGATGACGTACTTCCGCATCCCGCTCGCGACGTGGTCGCTGTTCGTCACCGCATGCCTGATCCTGCTCGCGATGCCGATTCTGGCCGGCGCGCTCATCATGCTGCTTTTCGATCAGACCATCGGAACCGGCTTCTTCCGGCCCGAGTTCGACGGCGAGCCACTGCTCTGGCAGCACCTCTTCTGGTTCTTCGGTCACCCCGAGGTCTACATTGCCATCCTTCCCGGCATGGGTGTCACCTCACACATCTTGGCCACCTTCGCCCGCAAGCCCGTTTTTGGATACCGGGCCATGGTCTACGCCATGTTGTCCATTGGAATCCTGGGCTTCATGGTGTGGGGACATCACATGTTCGCCAGCGGAATGAGCCCCTATACGGCTATTTTCTTCTCCTTGATGACCACGGCCATAGCGGTTCCCTCGGCCATCAAGACCTTTAACTGGCTGGGAACTCTGTGGAGAGGAAACCTTCGGATGACCTCGCCAATGCTGTTTTCCATCGGGGTTGTCTCCATCTTCGTGACCGGAGGTCTGAGCGGACTCTTTTTGAATCAGCCCTCCACCGACATCTTTCTCCACGACACCTACTTCGTGGTGGCTCACTTTCACTTGATCATGGGCGTAGCCTCCATCTTCGGAATGTTTGCGGCAACCTATTTCTGGTTTCCCAAGATGTTTGGCCGCCACCTGAATGAGACCCTGGGCAAGGCCCATTTCTGGATTACCTTCATTGGCGTATACGCCATCTTCACACCCATGCATTTTCTGGGAATGGTGGGAAATCCGCGACGATATGCTGAACTGACGGCCTTCGATTTCCTGAAACCGCTGGAGCCGGTTCACCTGTTCATCAGCATCGCGGCCTTTCTGACGATCGCCTCTCAACTGATGTTCTTTGGCAACCTCCTCTGGAGTTTTTTCAAGGGCCGGAAGGCTGGAATGAATCCCTGGGAGGCAACTACACTGGAATGGGAAGTGCCCTCTCCGCCGCCTCATGACAACTTTGCTGGAAAGTACCCGGTCGTTCATCGTGGAGCTTACGAATTCAGTGTGCCGGGGGAGAGCAAAGACTACACGATGCAAACCGAACCGGAAACACCAGCAGGATAAGCCATGGCGACCATCGCACCTCCATCGCCTGAAGTAGCGCACAGACCCACCCAGGGGAATGGGGGCAACTTCGACAGAGGCGGCTCGGACAGCGGGTGGAAGGAACGACCGCGAAGGAACGATCCGTCTTCCGACCGCCGTTATTACACCGGAATGTACCTCGGTTTAGGTGCCGTGACCATGTTCTTTGCCGCCTTCACCAGTGCTTATATTGTGCGCAAGGGCCTGTCCGATGACTGGCAAACGACGGTGATGCCCGCCATCCTTTGGCCCAACACCCTGGTCTTGCTGGCCAGTAGCCTGGTCCTGGAGAAGGCTCGTCGATGCCTTGGCGACGGGAGCCGTTTCAACCGCTGGTGGCTGGCGGGATCAGGCCTCGGAATCACCTTTCTGGTGGGACAGATCTGGGCCTGGCAGCAACTGGTCGATCGAGGTGTTTATGTGGGCACCAATCCCAGCAGCTCTTTCTTCTATGTGCTGACCGGAGCTCATGGCGTCCACCTGCTGGGAGGAGTGATTGCCCTTCTGTACATTTCCTGGAGAGTGTGGAATTCGAAAGTGGCGGCATTGGGGCCGACTCCAGTCGGGGTGGCAGCCTTGTACTGGCACTTCATGGATGGGTTGTGGATCTATCTCTTCCTGTTTCTTCTGGTTTGGAGGTAATGGATGGCCGAAGTTCGAACTGAAGCAACGGTTTCTGCTTGGGGAGGCGGAGAAGCCCCCTACGCGATTGGATCGAAGAAGCTGGGGATGTGGCTCTTCATTCTCTCCGATTCGCTCACCTTTTCCGCTCTGGTGGTGGCCTACAGCTATGTTCGGGTGGCCAGTCCGGACTGGCCCAGACCCTTTGAGTGGCACAGCATCGTGCTCGCCAGCATCATGACCTTCTGTCTGCTTTCGAGTTCCCTGACCATGGTGATGGCTGTTCTGGCCTCCAAGAAAGGAGAGCGAGGACGAACGGTATTTTGGCTGGGGGGAACCGTCCTGGGAGGTCTGTTGTTCATCATTCTGCACGTCAACGAGTGGCTGACACTCATCCATGAAGGAGTCACACCTTTTGCCAATCCCTGGGGATCTCCCCTTTTTGGAGCCTCCTTCTTTGCCCTCACCGGGCTTCACATGACCCACGTGACCATCGGAGTGGTCTATTTGGCGGCCGTCGCCTGGGGCTTCGGGAAGGGAAAATTCTCTGCGGAAGACGTCGAGGTAAGCGGACTCTATTGGCACTTCGTCGATCTGGTCTGGATGTTCATTTTTCCAATGGTCTATC
>JAUXKG010000105.1 GCA_030624355.1 Acidobacteriota bacterium | reverse complement strand
TGACCGAAAAAGTTCCTAGTCGACCACCCACCGGCCTCATGATCACACCCAGCAGTCGTTGGACCCACCTGGCTCGGGAGACCAGCAGGGTGACGATCCCGTAGAGGAAAAGGGGCAGGCCTACAAAGGCCAGAAGCTGATCGATCCTTGTGAACAATCCAAGATCAAAAAGTAAAGAAAGGGAATAACCGGAGATCCAGCTTCCCAGGGTGTAGAAGCCGATGACGAAGCAGAGTAGCTCCAAGGGTCCGAACTTCACACCCGCCTTCAAGGCCTCCGATCCCGCCACCCGTCCTGAAGCCTCCAGCGGAGAAATGGTAGTGGCGTACCGGATCAAGCGCCGGCTCGATATCAGAGCCAAGCCCACGGTGATGGCAAGAAAAGCCACAAAGACCAGCAGTTGCTGAGGCTGTGTCAGAACCCAGGTAGGCCAGTCTCCCCCCTCGTACACCATCAAGGGAAGCACTGAGCCTATTGCCAGGCCCAGGGCACCTCCCAGCAAACCGCCCACCAATATAGCAAGCAGGAAGGCGCGTCCGATCAATTGGCCGGGCACACCTCGCAGTCTCATCAAGCCCAGCTTGCGGCGCTCGTTGAGCATCAGCAACCCGGAAAGATTGCCGGCAAACAACCACGCCATCCACAGCAAGGGCAGTGCAATGAGAAGGGAGAGCAGGCCGATGACCCTGGCAATCCGGCTCATGCGCTGCAACAAAACCAGAGTGGTGCTGTCCACAATCACCGGGACACCAACTGACATCACTTGGGAATGAATCTGCTCGATCACCGCTTGCAAATTTTCCAGAGAATGGGGGATATCCCAACCGGAAATCAGTTTTTCCTGGTCCAGTCGTCCTACGTAAACCACCTCCGGCATGTATTCGGCCCTCTGCACGTGGGCGAAGTCGGTATCCATATCTCCCATCAAGTCCAAGGGAACGAGTCCGGTGGCCACCGAATCAAAGCGCTCCAGCACCTGCTCCTGGTAAGGCATCAGGAGCATGATCCCCACATGAGGGATAAAGGAAATGGAACCGAGTTGATCCATCAACCAGCGGTTGAGCTCGTCCCGGTCCAGACGTATAACGCCTTGCAGGGGGATACTAAACAGGGTCAAAGATCGATCTCCCCGGACCACTTTGATGGAAAATTCCTGAGACCCTTGAAGGGCCAGAAAAGCGCTGCCCATGGCTCTGTCAGGACCCACTAAAGCCATGATCGCTCCACCCTGTTGGAGACTGTCGCCGTCTTCGGCTCCCGGCTGCCCGTTTCCCAGCGCCAGGTTTAACTTGGGAGGTAGCAGGCTCGGGTCAGTGGCGGCCAGCATGGAAAGCCAGGGAGTGGTCAAAGGCTTTCCATCTACCTCGGAAACCACTTCGCCTCCTTCGGGAAGTCTGGCCCGCAGCAACACCAGGCTTTCAACCTGCTCCAGACCCTCCACCGAGCTCATCCTCTGGGAGAGCTCTGAGGTCAAGGTAAAGCCGGTCGTCTGGATCATGGCCAGGTCCCAGGAGATGCGCTCCAACTGATCCTCGACATAGGACTTCAAGGCGTGCCGCGAGGTGATATTGACGGCCGCCAACAGCGCCGCCACCAGCAGAGTGACTACCGCAAAGCTCCAGAAAGCCCTCTGGCCAAGAATCGCAATCAGTCTTTGCACAAGTTTCAGGCTCATAGACTTCCCTGAGAAGAGTCAGTGGTGATCGAAGTTTTCGAGCGAGGCTCTGTCAGACCTGAGGCCCCTATCTTCCGGTGCCTCCAGTCTGAACAGGTGGGTAAAAATGTTCGTAGGTGCCGGCCTGGACTTTGTCAATCACGGCCTTGGAATACTTCCACGGATTGGCGGCATAATCTTCATATCGGCCCGGTGCATTGATTCCAGGAACCTCCGGAATCCACTCCCGAGCCAGAATCTCATCAGGATCCCCGTAGCGGGAGGCCAGCGCCCGAACCTCTGCATTGTCCAGACTCTTCATGTGCCCTCGCTCCAAGAGGTTCATCCAGCGATCGGCGGCCCGCAGGTGAACCTTGTAGGTGGTGAAATAGGTGTGGGTGTGGAAATTGTGGTCGGCCGGCAGGTTGTGTTTAACGGTAAAGTCGCGCCATGTCTTGGACTCGACCGGAGCATCCGGATCGTGCCAAACCCGGATTCCGAGCCCCCAGTGGACAACCCCGCTGACCATCCGTTCGGGACTGAGCCGCCCCTCCATCATGACCTGCGGATTCCGGAAGAACTTGGGATGGGTGCCAAAGGCAATCTCGTAGACATACCAGAACCCGGGAGTCTCATGAAAAGGGTAGGTGATTTCGTTGATGTTCGGGTATTGCAGAAACTCCCTCAACAGATCACCGTAGAGTCCTCCCCCCTCCACCTCGCTGATGAAGCCATCCTTGAGATGCACCTTCCAGCGGGGAAAGAAACCCCCATGACCGTTGGTCCCGGCAATGACTCCGTTCAGACGAGTGATCGGCTCCCGGGCCAGCCACTCATTCTGAAAGGCAGGATAAGTGATGACAGAGTAGCCAAAGCGTCCGGTGGCGATATTGCCGAACATATAGAGGTGGCCGCGCTGGTAAGCACCCCGGGCCCATTTCTCGGCCTGAATCTGGCTGATATCAGACCACACATCGGTTCCCTCAGGATCGGTGGCCTCTATTCGGTCCACGTAAGCCAACGACTCCAGGGTCAGTTCTTCCGATAATTGCCACACATCCGAGGGATACAATCCCACCCGGCTCATGGCCTCCCAACGGTTGTCGGCGGTGAACACGCCGCCATACTTTGCATCATAGGGATAGAGAGAGCGCCGAGCCCCGGTGCCTCCTCCTTTTCTCCAGAAAACAGCTTCGACGTCGGGGTGTTTTTCCAAAAAATTCTGTATCGCCTGGCCTACATTTCGACTACCCAGCTTTCCTCGGATGCCCCGCAGGTGGGCCGACAGTTCCCGTTTCTCCGGGAAGACCTTCTGATAGAGATCGGGGTTTCTCTGTTTGAGCCACGCCTTGGCGGCCTCAGCGTCGGGAAAGACCCGCTCGACCCAATGGGCCCCCTCCATGAATCCCTGCTCGGCGGTATAACCGCCCTGAGCCTTCCTGAGGGCCACGGCATCCTTCCGACTGACTCCCACCATCTCATAGTCCGGCACAACATGGGTCTTGACTCCCCGTTCCTCCAAAGCCAGCCGAATCCCCTCCACAACCATGTCCTCCGCAGCGGCTGTGGGTACCAGCAGTATGGCCTCCCCTTTCTGAACGATGCCCATGCCCAATCCTTCAAAACCCGATTTGTTACGCACCAATCCCCGGACGCTCTTCATGACCTCCTGCGGAGATTCCGGCTGTCGCAGATAAGAGGGGAACCGAGGCTTAGGATATTCCTTTTCCTCAGCTTCTTCCTGTGGTGGCACAAAGGCGCCAAGAAGTGTCACAAACCCCACAAGGACCAACGCTCGGATTGCCTTCTCCCATCGCTTAGTCATGAGACCTCCTTTGTCAGAGCCTTGAGAACCGCCCGTCAGGCCATCTTCCGCTTCGCCCTCCCGGCATAGCGAAACTCATCGAGGCGGATCAGTTCATCGTAGGAACCGAAATTCTTGGTATCCTCATCCGGAAGTTGGTCAAGCGGTTCCGAGACTCCCGATTCGGTATCACCAAAGTTCTTAAGAATGCGGTACAAGGTTAATCGCTCGGCGGGTCGCCGACCTGAGTCCCGTATAACACGTCGCAGTTCTCGTGGACGAGCCAGTTGCCCATGAGAGGCCCCTGCCGCAGTTGAGATGCTCTCATTGATGAGGGTACCCCCCAGATCATTGGCGCCGGCAGCCAGACAGGCCTGCGCCATCTTCATGCCCTCCTTCACCCAGGAAACCTGAATGTTGGGAATGTCGCGGTTGAGAACCAGGCGGGCGATGGCATGCATTTTTAAGACCTCCAGCCCGGTGGCGCCATCCCGCACTCCCTGGATCAACCCATCGGTATACATAGGTGCTTCAGTGTGCACGAAACTCAGCGGCACGAACTCAGTGAATCCGCCACTTCGCCTCTGCAGGTCCCGCAGCAGGAGAAGATGTCGAGCACAGTGTCCAGGGGTCTCTATGTGACCATACATGATGGTTGAAGTGGTAGGAATCCCCAGAGAGTGGGCGGTCGTGATCACCTCAATCCATTTCTCCACACTGATTCGTCCCGGAGCAATGCGGTCCCGAAGTTCCTGATCCAGAATCTCAGCAGAGGTTCCCGGCAGGCTGCCGATACCCACCTCCTTGAGCTCCTTCAGGTAATCTCGAATGCTCGTTCCGGAACACTGAGTTGCATACAGAATCTCTTCTGGAGAGAAGGCGTGAATATGAAACTCGGGGATATTTTCCTTTACCAAACGACAAAGATGGATGTACAGGTCTCCCTGCATGTCGGGAGGCAGCCCGGCTTGAATACAAACCTCGGTCGCTCCGTACTCCTGAGCCTCACGAGCCCTGCGTAAAATCTCCTCGTCATCCAGATAATAGCCCTCATCACTTCGATAGGTGCGACTGAAGGCACAGAAACTGCAACGCTTGACACACACGTTGGTGAAGTTGATGTTGCGATTGACCACATAGGTCACTACCTCGCCGACCGTCTCCCTGCGCAAATGATCAGCAGCCATGAGAAGTGCCAAAAAATCCACTCCGTTCGCTGAGAAGAGGTGCTCGACCTGCTCCTCTCCCAGATCTCTTCCCTGCAGGCTCCGCTCCAGGACGGCAGCCGTCTTTGGTCCCGTTGCACTCATCAACCCTTCAAGGGTGCTCGCCATATTTTCTTCCTCTCTCTTCTACGCCACCGTTCCCGAAGTAGTTCCCTGTCTTATCGATAAAACCCTGAGCATCAGCCTCCGATTTCAATCGACGCTTCAACTCAACCGGCAGATAGTCGCCGGAGTCTACAATATATTCCGGATAGATGGGAAACCTTGCCCTGAGTTGGAACCCCCGTTCCATCATTTGTCGGCGCATACGCTCTAGGTGGGGCCAAGGCGCTTCCGGATTGACGTAGTCAATCGTCACCGGCGAGATGCCACCCCAATCGTTGATTCCGGCGTCGAGATAAACCAGATAAGAACCATCGCCGTTGTGCATAGACAGGTTGGGCGGCACCTGAATGTTCATCTCCTTTCCCAGGACAATCCGAGCCATGGCGGTAGTCTCAAGCATCTCACTCACTGCCGGCTCAGAGGCAGCAGCCATAAGTGTCTCGGGCTTGGCTCGAAAATTCTGGATGATGACCTCTTGAATGTGGTGATACTCTCGGTGAAGATCACCAATGGCTCTTAAGGCCTTCTCCCGCTCCCCGGCTGTTTCTCCGATCCCGATTAGCAGACCGGTAGTCATGGGAATCTTCAGTTCGCCGGCTTGGCGAAGCGTTCTGAGACGAAGTCGCGGATGCTTGCTTGGAGCGTGTTCATGGGGTCCTCCGGCTTCAAGCAATCGAGGACTGATACTCTCCAGCATCAGCCCCATGGAGACATTCACCTCCTTGAGGGCCAGCAGTTCCCGGCCAGTCATGGTTCCGGGGTTGCTATGGGGGTAGAGTTCGGTCTCCTTCAAAATGAGTTCGCACATGTCATGCAAGTAGTGAAGGCTGCTGTCGTATCCTCGCTCACGCAACCAAATCCCAGCTTCCGGATATCTCTGCTCGGGCCTTTCACCCAAAACGAACAGCGCTTCCCGACATCCTCGCTCCTGGCCGGTCCTGGCAACCTGCAGTATGGCCTCGGGGGTCATATAGAGCGGTCCATCATCGGGGTCCTGACGATAGGTGCAGTAGCTGCAGAAATCTCGGCACAGCCGAGTCAGAGGAATGAAAACCTTGGGAGAAAAGGAGACAATCCGGCCTTTTCCCTGGTCGCGAAGCGTTGAAGCAGTGGCACACAACTCCTCGACGTTTGACCCAACTAGCGTCTCGGTCACCGGAGTCATGGCCGCGATAGTACCAGTTTCAATACCCGCGATCTACTGAAAACCTGGAGACTGACCGCTGACCGGACTGACAAGGGACACAGGTCATTCAACTGGGCAAGCACTGTTGTTCGAACCTGGTCGAGATAAAGAGATAAACGAGGCACTTAGACAAGTATAATCAGATACAGGAAGGAGAGAGTACCATGTCAAATCGAGTCATTCCTGAAGAATTCCTGGATCTATTCGACAAGAAAGCCTTTGCCAACCTGGCCACCTTGATGGCGGATGGCACTCCCCAGGTCACACCGGTCTGGTGTGATTTTGATGGGACCCACGTCCGGGTGAACTCGGCACTGGGCCGCCAGAAGGACCACAACATGCGGCGAGACCCACGTGTGTCGATGTCTATTCTGGACCCCGACAATCCATACCGATACCTGGAAATACGCGGGCAGGTGGTAGAGATCACCGAGGAGAACGCTCAAGACCACATCGACAAGCTGGCCAAAAAATACCTGGGCAAAGACAAGTATCCCTACTCCCAGCCTGGCGAAGTGCGGGTGGTTTACAAGATTGAAGCGAGGCACACGACATCCATGAGCTGACCTCCCTGCCTAAATAAAAAAGGGGACAGTCAACTTTCTTATTTAGGCAAGAAAAAAGGAACGGAGCGACAGACAAAATGGGTAGCCCAGAGGTCTCGGACAGTTACCTTCGAGAGAGCCGGATCGCTCGGCTGGCAACCGTTGACCCCTCCGGACAACCTCTGGTGGTGCCCGTTTGCTACGCTTACGACGGCCGGGATTTTTTCTCTGCCATCGACGAAAAGCCGAAGCGAGTTCCGGCCAGAAGCCTCAAACGTCTGCGTAACATCGATCAGAACCCCAAAGTGAGCTTGGTCATCGATACTTACAGTGATGATTGGTCACAGCTCGAGTATGTGATCGTCCAGGGTGAGGCCGAAATCCTGTCTGAAGGAGCGGAACAGCAAAAAGCGATCATCTTGCTGCGAGACAAATATCCCCAGTACCGGGAGATGACTCTCAGTCAGCAGCCTGTTATCAAGATACGACCCAATCAGTACATCCATTGGAGGATGAAACACACCGGGTCGAGATAAGAACATCTTGAAAAAATCGTCGTCTGGAAGTCATGAAGAAAAAAGGGGACAGTCTACTCTGTCCCCTTTTCCAATTGGAGAATCGACAACATGTTCCACAGATCTCCAATTTGGCGAGTGCAGAAAAGAGGGACAGAGAAGACTGTCCCCTCTTTTCTTCCTGCAATTCCTGGTCGCGGCACTGCTGATCGTCTGCCCGGGAGATGGGACGAGATTTTTGCGGGCCCAATCTCAATCCCCGGCACCCATTATTTCTACCGATCGACCCAGTGCCGGCGACGGAAGCTCCACCGTTCCCAGGGGCGCCTTTCAAATTGAATCGGGCATCGACTTCGAGCATACCAACCCTACTTCAGGTGTCATCCCCGAAACCAGCAGCACAGCCTTTTCCACCCCGATGGTTTTGCGTTTCGGACTCCTGGAAAATCTCGAACTGCAATTGTCCAGCGGCGGCTTTTCCTGGCGAAGAAACAAAACTCAACCGGGTCAGGATGAAGAGAAAACGGGCTTTTCCAGTCCGGAGGTGGGATTCAAATGGAACTT
>JAUXKG010000261.1 GCA_030624355.1 Acidobacteriota bacterium | reverse complement strand
GAGAAGCCGAAACGAAAGGTGGTGTCCTCGAAGGGAGTCACCAGGAACCCGGCTTGCGGGTTCCAGCTGGTCATCGATATCTGCTCGTCGTCAAACAGGTTGTTGTCGTTGGCCCAGTCGTAGTTGAGACCGGCGGTAAAAACCAGCATGGGATTGACGATATAGTCACCCTGCAGAAACACGGTCCTGTATTTAGTGTCCCCCCGGGTCAGATCGAACTCATCGGAAATGAGCTCGGGAGGATCACTGGGAAACTCAAAGGTCAGCACATCCCGGGTCCGGGAACGACCATCAAACAGGTCAAACCCGTACTTGAACTGGAGGTTGGAAACCTTCAGCAGGTGGGTGGCCTGAAGACTCACATTGGGATTCAAGGAGGATCGGCGAAGAGCAAAATCAATTCCGAAGTTTCTAAGAAAGTCCGGGTCCTCAAGAATCTGCTCATTGGTGCGCCCGGAAAAGTAGATCACCACTTCGGAGCCGGGATTCAACTGGTGATGGTAGCCGATTTCGGCGCGGTTAGTCCGGCTGAACAATCTCCGATTCTCATCGTTATCGGGAGTCACCAGAAAATTGGAAAATCCCCGGTCTCCCTCCTTGGTCTGAGTGTGGGAGTAAGAGAGAAGGAGATCACTGTGGGCGGTGGTAGCGAACTTGAAGAGATTCACCGTGGTGAAGGTGCGGGCATCGTCATTATTGGGAAGGGTTGCTTCACCTTCTGTATCTGTATGGAGCGGCCGGAACCCATCGGTGGTGTCGTGGCTGAAGATGGAACCGAAGGCCACACGCTTCATGCCACCGCTGGCCACCAGCGACTGATTGTAGGTGTCAAAGTTTCCAGCACCCAGCTGACCCGTCCAAAGCAGTCGGGGCAGCTCGAACAGCGTGGTGTAGTCGTTAAAGGCGTTAAACGAGTTGGCGTTGACCGGCAGCAGCAGTCGAGCCATCAATAACTCCGACCCGGCAGCCCCACTGCGTCCAGGCAGGTTGATGAAGGTGTCCGCCAAAAAGATGCGCGCCGAGCTGTTGGTGGGGTCCGAAGAGAAGGACTTGATGGCCTCCAGATTGGCTGACTCACTGAAGCCCAATCGGTTGAAGGCCGAAGCCAGCTTGATGTTTCGGGTGGCCCGGTCCTCGTCCAGAACAAAACGGCTGCGATAAACAGCCCGGTTGTCGTTCAAGCGAATGGATTCTTGAAAGTCCTCGACGGCGACACCGGGACGATTCAACTCTTCCTGGAAGATTCCAGAATAAAGATGCGGAGTGGGATCACGGGGATCCAGTTCCATGGCGGTCTGCAGAGCCGTGAAGGCCTGTTCAAATTTGCGCTCGGCATAAAAGGCCTTGCCCAGATAGCTCTGGTACAGGGAAATTCGCGGCTCCAGAGTAGTCGCTTCCAGGATCTGCAGAACGGCATCCTCCTTTTGGCCTCTTCTCATGTTCACGATTCCCAGACCCAAACGAGGTTCCGCCCGCGTGCTGTCCAGCTGAATGGAACGCTCCAGATGGACTCGCGCTTCGCTGGATTCTCCACGAGCCAGCAGTATGAAGCCCAGGGTGGACTGAACCGCGGCTTCCTGGGGAGCATCCGCCAGAGCCTGCTCAATCACCTGCCGGGCCTTCTTCGTATTGCCCGCTCCGAATAGCAGTTTGGCATACTGCACTCGAGCCTGGATAAAGTGAGGATCCAGATCCAGAGCCGTCTCGGCCGAGACGGTGGCCGCCGGTAGATCAAAGAAGCTCTGCTGGACCAGACTCAGACTCAGGTAGGCGGAAGGAGAAGCGGGGTTGGCCTGAACTGCGCCCTCGGCAACAGTCAGTGCCTGATCCTTGTCGTTCTGAGTCAAATAGACATTAGAGAGCAGACCCTGTCCCATTGAATAGGCCGGCGAGTCAGAAGCAATCGAGTCCAGAAGGGCGCGGGCGCTCTCCACATCCCCGGTCAGCAGATCCAGCATGGCCTTCTGAACCTTCAGTCGACCGTCATCTCCGGGATTTTCAACATACCGGTAGGCCTCCCCAAACTCCCCCATGCGAAAGTGAGCCACCGAGAAGCCGAGACGGGTGCGCGGAGAGTCTGCAGAAGCCGTACCCAGCTCCTGGATCGCCTCTCCGATACGATTCTGCTCCAGATAAATCCAGCCGCGAGTTTCTGCGGCCTCAGGAGAAACTATCCCACTCAGCAACGCCAGCGCGGCTTCCAGATCACCGGCATCGTGCTGGATGCGGGCTGAGCGTAGCGCATTCGAACCGGCTGCATCCAGATTCGCCTGGGCCTGTTCGGCAGACGAGTAAATAAACGGGAAGTCCCTGGGACTCACAGCGGCCGAGTAGAAGAGTGTCCACTGAACGGCGTCCTCCGGATTCAAAATCACAATCTTGGTCGGTGCCTCACCCACACGACAGCGCCCCTGCTCTCCAGGGTTAACCACCACTGAGCCCAGATCGTTGGAAAAATCGACCGAACCTTCCACAACGGTCGTGAAGGTCTCTCCGTCATCCGCCACCTGAATATCAAACTCGGTTCCGCGAATGGCGGCCGTGACCGCAGGGGTCCTGATCCGCACCGCCGCAGGTGTCTTCTTGGACCTCACCCAGGCCCTTCCCCTGTCCATCCTGAGGATGCTCTGGTCGGTTCGAGCACCGGCCTGGGCCACCCGAACCAGCAGGTTGCTGGCGGGCCGAACGGTGGTCAGTTCCAGTTCGCTGTTGGCACTGAGCTTGATTTGGGTTTCGTCGGCCAGCAACAAAGCGGCCCGACTCCTGGGACCCGTCCGAATTCGGTTTCCCGCATAGAGGATCTGATCCACTTCAGCAGACGCCCAGGGAGACCGCTCCACCTCAACACGCCCCTGCACACTCAAAATCTTGGCCGCGATGTGCTCACCCGTCTGGGCCGTTGAGACCACCGACAGGACCAGTACCGCCCACATGACACCCGTGATTTTTTTGATCATTTCAACCCACCACTTGGTTTCAAATCAGACTTCTCCCCTTATAAACAATAGATCCGACTGCAAACGACATGCCAACCAGGGGTGATGCACATTCAATACTATATACAGGGCCTGTAAGGTGAATTATACCACATCTTCGCCATATATCGACACTGGGCCCTATCATGACCAGGGGAGACTGTTCACACTGTAAACCGCAATGGACAGCCTTCGGCCTGACAGGTCCGGTCCCAAACAGAAGCGAATACTGCCCCCCAATCTGATCCATTCTATAGTAGTCCCAAAGGAGTGCACAAATGCTCCTAGCCCGGATTATGCATAGGTTTTCGTGACGAAGGGCCGCAGGCGCCGCGATGACAAGGCGGGTAACGAAGGGCCCCACAGGCGTACTCGTGCAGTACGCCGAGGAGCCCAAGGCAGCACAACGCGGTCAGCGTGGATGATTGCAGTACTGCAGTAGACAACTTGTGCATAGTCCGGGCTAACGGTCCACCACTTGAAAAGGACGCCCCCGACTGGCACACTGGTCCTCTCAACCATGGTCTAACCCAGGATGGTCGTTGGCGAGCAGGCGGCGGATGAGCCGATGCAGCCAAGATGGAGAACCTTCAATGGATACGGAGTCGACTCCCCCAGATGCCAGCCAGGCGCAAGACAGCCCGGCAGGCTTCCAAAGGACCAGACATTTTTTGACGGCCGAGCAGATTCGATTCGCAGTGACCGTGTTGTTTTACGCCCTCTTGTTTCCTCTTCTGATGCTGGGCCTGCTGGCCACATTCGTGAAGCTCCAGGCCCTGATCACCGGTGAGATCTCCGAACAGGGGGTGCTTTACGAAACTCTGCAGATAGAGACGGTCCGCTTTGCCATCGACAACTTCTGGTTCACTCTGGGCAGCCTGGTGTACGTCGGGATACTCACGCTCTTCTTCAGCCATCGCATGTTTGGTCCGATCAAGGTTTTTGACCGGGCCCTGCGGCAGCGACTACAAGATCCGGAACAAACGGTCGATTGCAGCTTGCGAAAGGGCGACTATTTTCAGGATTTTTCCAAGCTTCTGGATCGAGTATTAAATAAGTCGGCCGAAGCGCCTGCGCCGGTGAAGGACCCACCGGACCCGAGCTGAGACCGATTCTAGGAGCCAGCCACTACCGGCTCCACCACTTGCTTGTAATCGCACTCGGAGTCGGGACAGCTGTGAATCAGCCCTTCTTTTTTGGTGGTGCGCTCCAGCAGATAGGAGGAGCCACAGGAGGGACAATCGGCGGCCACCGGCTTTTGCCAGATCAGGAACTTGCACTCAGGATAGCTGCTGCACCCATAGAATGATCTGCCACGGCGCGACCTGCGTCGAACCAACTCTCCCTCCCGACACTGGGGACAGGTCACGCCTGAGGTCTCCTGCTTGATATATTTACACTCCGGGTAGTTGCTGCAGGCTACAAACTTACCGTAGCGTCCCTGCTTTTGCACCAGCTTGGAGCCGCACTGCGGGCAGTCCTCATCCAGGGGTTCTTCCGCTGGTCTGGTTTCGCCTGCCGCAATGGTTTTCTTGGTATTCTTGCATTCCGGATATCCGGAGCAGGCCAAGAACTCCCCATACCGCCCCTTCTTGAGCACCATGGGCTGACCGCACTTCTCGCAAACTTCCTTTTTCTGAGACTCCCCCTCCGGGTCTTCTACAGAAGTCTCTTTCTCCAGCTCTCGAGTATTCTTGCACTCGGGGTAGTTCTCACAAGCCAGGAAGCGACCGAAT
>JAUXKG010000381.1 GCA_030624355.1 Acidobacteriota bacterium | reverse complement strand
TACCCTTGCGGTCCGGTGGTGGCCATCGGGAGGGATGCAGCCAACACTGTTCCGCTGGACGACACGACCGTGTCGCTCAGTCATGCCCTGATTCGTATGGTGGGCCGTGAACAGTACTACTTGATTGATCTGGGTAGTCGAAATGGCAGCTTCCTCAATGATCGGCGGATCTCCACCCCCAAGCTTCTGCAGTCCGGTGATGTGATTGCCATTGGGAACACCTCCTTCATTTTCCACCAGGACGAGATTTCGGAAGAGATTTTGCCGAAAGAAGAGTTCAACGAAGAAGCGACCGTCCTGCACATGGTTTCGACGGTGGGGCTCATGACAATCCTGGTGGCCGATATCCGTGGCTTCACCAAGCTGGCGGAGTCGATCTCGATCAGGGATCTGACCGAAGTGATGTCCGAATGGATTGAGCTGGTAGAGAAGGCTGTTGAAAAACGAAATGGAAGAGTAGATAAATTCATCGGCGATGCCGTAATGGCCGTGTGGGACAACGAGGGAGAAACCGGCGAACATGTCTTGGAAAGCCTGCGAACCTCCTTGGAGATTCACGAGCTGACCCGAAATCTGGGGAGAAAGTACCTGCCGGAGGCAACGGAACTTCGGGTGGGAGTGGGTATTAATTCAGGCGAGGCTGCCCTGGGAGTCGGCGCAGACAACACAGCCCTGGGTGACGCCGTAAATCTGGCTTTCCGGTTGGAGAGTACAACCAAGGAGTGGAATTGTGACGTGGTCATCAGTGAAGGCTCCTTCTGCCACTTACCCGGGGAGATCTTGAAGGGGCGGGAGGAAGTCGTCACTGTGCGCGGAAAGTCCGTCCCTACCCGAGTCCGGGCCCTAACTTTCGACGAGGTTCGAAAGTCAATCAAGCGGGCCGAGAGCTAATACAAAATTCAAAATCCAAAAACTTGAAACCTTGAGCTGGTTGTTGGCGTCTAGTATACTGAATGGACGTTCTGAAATGAGTTGGCTATGCCACGAAAAAAAGAATTCGATCCCGATCAGGCGCTAGGTGATGCCATGGAGTTGTTCTGGGAGAAGGGCTACGAGACCACCTCAGTACAGAACTTGGTGGATCGCATGGGCATAAACCGCTTCAGCATGTACGACACCTTCGGGAGCAAGCACGAGCTGTTCGTGCGTGCGATCGACCGTTACCGGGAGGTGATCGTGGCCACGGTTCTGACCGAACTCGAGGATTCTGAACAGGGAATTGAGTCGATCAGGGCCTACTTTTCCAGGCTTGTCGACCACCTTTCCTCCTCGAAGGGAAAGATGTCCTGTCTCGTGGTCAACTCCCTCGCCGAGAGGGCTGCCCACGATGGTGAGATCGAAGAGTGCGTCAGGCGCAACATCACAAAGCTGGAAAAGGCTTTGAAAAAGGCTGTGGAGCGAGCACAGAACCTTGGCGAAATCGGCAGAGAGCGAGACTCGAAAGACTTGGCCGAGTACCTGGTCACTAACGTGATCGGTTTAAACGTCCTTGCCAAGGCTGAGCCTCACCGCGACCGGTTGGAGCGAAATGTCGAAATTATCATTGGAGTGCTGAGGTAGTTTTTTTGGCCCATAACTAAACGATCGGTTAGAAAAGAGGAGGAATGACAATGACGCCTTAGTTGAGAAATGAATTCGATGGTTTGAGGTCCTTTTTCGATTGGAGGAAAGGAGACAAGATGTACAAGAGAATGATTGAAATGAATGGACAGCAGGTTGACATGCATAGTCTGGACGGCACGACATGGTTTTCAAACGTACAGACCTTCAGAAAGGCTTGGCAACGTCAGAAAAAGGCTCTGCAAACAACATTGACGTCCAGGCAAATGAATGCAGTGCTGAATTATGAATTACCCGCACGAGCTGACTTCCCCGCAGGAATCTCCCTAGGAAGGAGGCCAGCTGCTGAGAAGCTTGATTGGAATTGAGTTCATCAGTCTCCACAATATCCACAACGAATCTGAAAACAACAGGAGGAATGACAATGACACGCATAAAAAATGAGATTCATATCAATGCACCCAAGGAGCAGGTCTGGGATATCCTGGCTGATCTGGGCGGGATCAAAAACTACAACTCCAGTGTGACCGACTCCTACTATCTCCCCGGAGAAAAGAGAGGCATCGGAGCAGCCAGGCACTGCGACCTCAAACCATTCGGGTCGGTTGAAGAGACTGCGATTCAATGGGACGAGGGCCGCTCATACACGCTCCTCCTTCACGACGGGAAGAAGGTCCCGCCCTTCAAGAAGGCTACTGGAAAGTTGGCGGTTCGGTCGAACGGATCAGGCACCCTGGCCAGCATGACACTGGAGTACGATCTCAAGTTCGGTCCGTTCGGAAAACTCATGGACCTGGTCATGGTGCGTTCGCAGTTCCAGAAGGTGACAGCCACTGTGCTCGGTGGCCTGAAGAAATATGCAGAGTCGCAGCAGGCAGCCGCCTGAACCACACTACGATCAAGGAACGGAAAGCCTAGAAAAAAGGAGACGAAAAATGAAGCTCGAGAACAAAGTTGCAGTGATAACCGGTGGCAACAGCGGTATCGGATTGGGAATAGCACGGGAGTTCGCAAAGCAGGGTGCCTCCATCGTCATCTTCGGTCGGAGCGCGGGCACTCTTGAGAGCGCAGCTGCCGAAATTGGTAGCATGACGCTCGCAGTTCAGGGTGACGTCACGAGTGTGTCCGATCTGGATCGCCTCTTCGAGTCGACCGTCCAGAAGTTCGGAAAGATCGACGTGCTGGTCGTCAACGCCGGCGTGGCCCGTCCTGAGCCGGTCGAGCAAGTAGACGAGGCTGCCTTCGATTTTCTATCGGACATCAACTTCAAGGGCGCCTTCTTTACCGTGCAGCGTGCCTTGCCCCATCTGAACGACCGTGCATCGATCATTCTCAATTCATCGATATCCAACAGCATCGGAATGCCGGGCATGGCCGTTTATGGTGCGACCAAGGCTGCGGTGCGCTCGCTCGCCCGCACCCTGAGCGCAGAGTTACTACCGCGCGGGATTCGGGTGAACACTCTCAGCCCGGGTGCCATTGAAACTCCCATTTGGGGTCGTACAGGTCTCCAGCAGGAAGAGCTCGATCAGATGGCTTCGAATATCGGCTCGCAGATCCCGATGGGTCGGTTCGGCACCTCCAGCGAGATGGCCAAGGCTGCCTTATTTCTTGCCTCGGATGACTCGTCTTACGTTGCAGGCGCCGAGCTGGTAGCGGACGGCGGGATGACGCAAATCTAGTCTGCGGTGCGGACAGCGCATCAGGTCAGTTCAAGTTGTGGAGACCAGAGTGATACCTGTCGATCATCTCATGTAGATTGCCTGGGCGTGAGCAGGGGAATAGAATGGAATGAGCGAGGGGGATCCGAAAGGTCGAACGGACAAAGTAAGGAAAATCTTCTGACAAGTATGTCTCCCCCCTGTTCTGACTCAGTCGACAGTCCCTCCCCCCGAAAGGCCTGTGCGAGCCTCAGTCTTGGCGCTGATCCTCAACCTTCATCGGAGACGAAG
>JAUXKG010000039.1 GCA_030624355.1 Acidobacteriota bacterium | reverse complement strand
GGGGGTGGGACGGTTCCGCTCTCTTTTTGTCATCTTTCCTCGCCAGCGCATCAGTTTGTCCGATTGTTCAGAAATCAAATATGCGAAAGGGCTCGTCCTTGTCATTTCTGTCCCGAGTGTCTCAAGCGGTCATCCTAGCCGCCGGAGTGATCAGTATGCTGGCCGCCCAACAGACCGGCCGGTTGGCTCCGCTGCAACCCGTGGTAACCGTGAATGTGGGCACCGATCGCTCCTCCTCGGATGCAGGATTTTTTGTGGGTGCAGCCAGGGGTTACTTCCAGGAAGTCGGCATCCAGATCAGATTTGTCAACTTCCCCAGCAGTACCGAGATGTTGCCCATGGTGGCTGTGGACCGGATTCAGGTAGCCGGCGGTATTACCAGTATCGCCCTTTTCAATGCCGTGAAGCGGGGCATTGGTCTCCGCTTCCTGGCCGACAAGGGCCACAACCTGCCACAGAAGCCTTACGATACCATTGTGGTCAGAAAGGAACTGCTTGCTGAAATTAGGCAGATCAGTGACTTAAGAGGAAGGAAGCTGGGTACCGCCTCCATCGAGAGTGCCAACGAGTATTTGATCGATGCCGTGCTGGCTGCCGGTCGATTGAAGGAAGGCGACGTGCAGATCGTTGTGCTCGACAGCTTCAGCAATCTCACTTTGGCTCTCATGAATGGTGCCATTGATGCCGCACTGCACCTGGAGCCGTTCATTACCATCGGAATTCAGCAGGGCGTCTTCGAAAGGTTTCTGGATTTGACAGAGATCTTACCCAGGGCCCAGCTGGGTCTTCTGATAGCCAGTCCGACCTTCGCTGAGAGACTCGAGCTCTCGGGGCGCTTCATGGTGGCTTACCTTCGAGGTGTACGCGATTACGTGGACACCTTTCTGTACCGCAAGAACGATCCGCAGGTGTACCAAATCATGGCCGAGTACACCGATCTCAAGGACGTCGATCTGTGGAAGCAGGTGGCCGTTCCGGGGCTGAATCCCAACGGATACTTCTTTAAAGACGATATCGAAAAGCAGATCCAATGGTACAAGGACAAGGGTTATTATCAGGGGAATGTGGATCTGGAGGAGGTCATCGACTACCGACCAGTCGACTTTGCACTTCGACATCTGGGACGCCATGACTACCCGCTTTCCATGGAGTGAGCGATTGGGGTATTGTATACAGCTTCCCATACACGGATTGACACGGATACGAGAACACAGATGGACACAGATTAAGAAAGGTACTTTTTGTCACTTGTCCGCCTGGTCAGGAGTTCAGCTCGATATTGGTAGCTCAAATCGGTAAGCAATAGCGGTCAAATTTATATATACAAATAGTTCAATAAAGGAGAAATATGGCAGAGAAGGCAACGGGCCGAAGGGCCTGCATCATCGGAATTGGTGAAACGGAGTTCAGCAGGAAAACCGAGCAGCCCTCGTTTGCACTGATGGCAGAGGCAATAGGCCAGGCCCTTCAGGATGCGGGGGTCAGCCACAAGGAGGTGGAGGGATTTGCAGTCACATCCATGCGGATCCCTGACGATTCTCCTTTTGTTGCTGAGAATCTGGGGTTTCAGCTGAGCTGGGTGCTGAATGGAGATTATGGAGGTGCCTCGGGCCCTTTGAGTGTCGTGCGCGCCAGCCAGGCCATTCAGGCAGGCTATATCGATTTGGCTGTCTGTGTTGCCGGAGGAAACCGTTTCCCCGAGCTGGACCATGATGTGAACCGACCGATCATGGATTACTCCCGGCGCAACTTTGTAGATCCCTACGGATATGCGGGTGCCACCAGCTTTTTTGGACTCATTCAACAACTGCACATGCAGCAGTATGGGACAAACCTGGAGCAGATGGGGAAGATTGCGGTCACCTTTCGCAAGCATGCCAGCATGAATCCGAATGCGCTGCTGGGGAAAAAGGACCTCACTCTGGATGACTACATGACTTCCCGCATGATAGCGGACCCCATCCGCTTGTTTGACTGCGTGATGCCCTGTTCCGGTGCGGTGGCTATGGTGGTGGCAGCGGAGGAAGTAGCCGAACGGCTGGGCAAGCAACCGGTCTATGTGGGACCGGCAGCAGAGTGCATTAACTACCAGGTTCGTGAGGATTTGCCTGACAAGCTGACCACCGGGTTTAAGGTCATTGGTGAGAAAATTTTTCAGCAGGTCGACCGCGAGAGCATCGACTTTTTGGAGCTCTACGATGATTATCCTATCGCCATTATTATCACACTGGAGGACCTGGGATATTGTGAAAAAGGCCAGGGCGGACAGTTCGTCGCCAACACCGACATTAGTGTTGGAGGCGACCTTCCCATCAACACCAGCGGCGGGCAGTTGTCGTGCGGCCAGCCGGGTCTGGCCGGAGGGCACATGCTGGTTGTTGAAGCGGTGCGCCAATTGAGAGGGGAGGCTGGAGAACGTCAGGTTGCCAACGCCCGCCGTGGGCTGTGCACCGGTATCGGATGGTTGGCCTACTGCCGCAACGTGGGTTGTACCGCCGCACTTGTTTTGGAAAAGGAATAGGAACTAATTTTTTTGGAGTATAAAAATGGCGACAAAACCACTGCCTAAAGTCATGGCCTGGGATAAGGGTTTTTGGGAGAGTGCTCAGAAGGGCATCCTGAGTGCCCAGCAATGTGAGCAATGTCAGAGCCTGCAACTCTATCCGCGTACGGTCTGTCTCAAGTGTTTCAGCAGAAGCCTGAGTTGGAAGGCCCTGTCCGGGAAGGGGAAGGTGCACGCCTTCAGTACCGTGCGGGTGCCCCGCAATCCGGCTTTCAAGGACGATGCCCCATTGATTTTTTCGGAGATCGAACTGGAAGAGGGGATCCGGATGCATGCCAACATTATCGATTGTGCTCCTGAAGATGTCGAAGTGGGTGCTCCGGTTAGCGTGGTGTTCAAGCCGACCGACAAGGAAGAAATCCACATGCCCTACTTCGTGCTGGCTTAGCCCCGATTATGCATAGGTTTTCGTCACGAAGCGCCGAAAGCGCAACACCGTCAGGACGAGTGATTTTCTTCACTTCGCTCAGTGAAAGGTTTCTTCACTTCGCTCAGACGAAGGCAAAGGCGATGCAGTAGAGAATTTATGCATAATCTGGGCAGAGGATAGTTCATGAATTTCGGCCTGGATGAGACACAGAAGGCCTTTGAAACGCTGGCCAGGGATTTCCTGGACCGCGAGTGTAGTCCTCAGGTAGTGCGACAGGCGGAAGAGGCAGAAGCCGGATTCTCCCCCCAGTTGTACCAGAAGTTGGCTGATCAGGGGCTTCTGGGATTAAACATCGATGAGGAGTTTGGCGGGTCTGCAGTTGGCTATACCGAGATTGTGCTCTTTTGCCAGCAGGCCGGCAGTCACCTGCTGCCAGGACCCTATGTTCCCTTGCTCACCGCTGCGGAGATCATCCGCCGGCATGGAACGGCGGATCAGAAGCAGAGGATTCTGCCTTCAATCGCTCAGGGAGAGGCGATGCCGTTGCCTGCCTGGCTGGAGGGTTCCAACGATTGCCGGTTCGAGCAGAGCAGCTTGCAATCGAGGGCCACTCAGCAGGGGGATGTCTATCACCTTCAGGGATGCAAGAAGTTTGTGCCGTTTGGCTCCTCCGCCACCCACTTTTTGTGGCTGGCTGCCAGCGGAGAAGAAGGGGGGGTGAGCGACCAGACCACGCTGTTTCTTTTCCCGGCCGAAGAGGGATCTGCTCAGGTGACAGATTTTGAGACTCAAGGAGGGGCACGGGTTTCCGATGTCAGCGTGGAAGCGGAGTGCCCGGCCGACGGGGTGGTCGGAGCGGTCGACCAGGGATGGTCAGTGCTTTGTCTGGGACTGGAGTTGGGACGGGTCGCCACGGCCGCCTATGCGCTGGGGGCGGCTGAGAAGGCGCTGGAGATGGGAGTTCAATATGCTATCGAACGCCATCAGTTTGGTCGTCCCATTGGCAGCTTTCAGGCCATCCAGCACAAATTGGCCACCTGTCGTTGTTTGGTCGAACAGGCCAAGTGGTTGACCTTTCATGCGGCAGGATTAATGGACGGAGGCAACCCGGCGACCGGGGAGGCTTCGATGGCTAAGCTGGCCGCCTGCCGGGCGCTTCGAGAGACAGCCACCGCCTCATCGCTGGTTCATGGTGGTTACGGTTTCATGCAGGAGTACGACATTCAGCTCTACTTTCGACGGGCCAAAGATGTGGAAAATTGGTGCGGCTCGCTGCTGATCGATCGCGATTTGATATTGAGAAGTGCACTGGACCCGGTCGACCAGGCCCGTTGACGGCAGCCGGTTCATTGGGCGATGTCCATTTTGGAGGAGAAGGTCATGGGTACAAAGAGTTCAGAGATCGAATGGAAGAAGCAGGATCATGTTCGGCTGATGACTTTGAACAGGCCGGAAAAAATGAATGCGCTGACCCCCGATGGCGAAGCGGAATTGTCCCAGCGTCTAATTGAATTCAGGGATGATGAGGAGGCTTGGGTTTTGGTCATCACAGGGTCGGGAAGGGCCTTTTCGACAGGCTTGGATCTGTCTAAAGCGCATAAGAGAATGGCGGCCACTGCCAGACCGCCGACTCTCATCGGAGCTGATGCAGTAGAGATCTGGAAGCCGATCATAGCGGCCATCAACGGTTACTGTCTGGGTGGAGGATGTGAGATGGCCTTGAACTGTGACATTCGGATCGCCGGGGATGATGCGCGAATCGGACTGCCGGAGGTCAAACGAGCACTGATTCCCGGCAGAGGCGGCATCGCTCGACTGATGCGAACCATCCCCCGAGGGTGGGCCATGTACATGCTGCTGACAGGTGATTGGTTGGAAGCCGATGAGGCGGAACGCGTCGGACTGGTTCAGAAGGTGGTCCCCACTGACCAGTTGGTGGATGAAGCCATGGATCTGGCCAAGCGCATTTGCCAGAACGGCCCACTGGCCGTCAGAGCTGTCAAGGAAGCGGCCATCCGAGGCGCCGACATTCCACTGCAGGCGGCCATGGTCCAGGATCAGTTTATCTCCTTCAAGAATAGGCAAACCGAGGACGCCAAAGAAGGGCCGAAGGCCTTTGTGGAGAAGAGACCGCCGGCCTACAAGGGCCGTTGATCGAGGGCTGAGGAATGGAGATCACCTTCACACCGCAGGAGAATGCCTTTCGGCAGGAGGTCAGAAAATTTGCCAGACAAGAGGTGACTGACGAACTTCTGCACAAGACGGGCGGTCTGACGGAGACTCATGACGAGACCTTCTACCGGACACTGGCCGAGGCTGGATACATCGGCCTGCAGTGGCCCAAGGAGTATGGGGGGCAGGGCAGATCGCACATGGAGTTTGTCATTTTTCTTGAGGAGATGGCCTATGCTCTGGCTCCTCTGGGTCGCTATGGCGGATCGGTGATCTTTGTTGGTGAGTCGATTCATGCCTATGGTACAGATTGGCAGCGCCAGCACTTCTTACCCGGAATTGCGCGGGGAGAGATCACCGGCTCGCTCTGTATGACCGAACCCGATGCGGGGTCTGATGCAGCCGCCTTGAGTACCCGGGCCGAGGAACGGGACGGAGATTTTTATCTTTCAGGGCAGAAGGTTTTTATCAGTGGTGCGGAGACTTCCAGCTACGGGATGGTGATCGCTCGGACCGCCCCTCAAACAGCCAAGAAAAGCGAGGGAATCTCAATCTTCCTTGTGGATTTGAAAAGTCCCGGAATCAAGATACTCCCACTGCAGACCATTGCGGGCTGGAAGGTGAATCACCTCTTCTTCGATCAGGTGAAGGTGGCGGCCAACATGCTGGTGGGGAAAAAGAACGAAGGGTGGAAGCACCTGGTGAAGGAAACCTTGAATTTTGAACGCTCCGGCGTGGCTCGAATGGGAGTGGCTGCCCGTCTGTGTGACGACTTGTTTGCTCACATCAGAGTGGCCCAACAGGCAGGAGAGGAGATCTCACAATCCCTTCTGCACCAACTGGCAGAGTTAAAGACGGACATAGAATCGTGGAGGCTCATGAGCTATCGTATTGCCTGGCTGCAGTCGCGCGGTGAGATGGCCGGACCGCAGGCTTCGATGGTCAAGTTGTCCAGTAGCGAGGGGCTGTTGAGACTGGCTGACCTGGGCATGGATATAATTGGGCACCTGGGGCGAGTGCAGTCCGGAACCAGAAGCCTGGCAGGTCGCCTGGAGTGGATGTACAGGGCCGTCCAGTTTCACATCACGGCTGGCGGCACTGCGGAGATTCAGCGAAACGTCATTGCCCGGCTGGCTCTGGGACTGCCGCGCTCTCTTTGAAATTATGAATATCGCCGTTTGCGTGAAACAGGTGCTGGACCCCGACATTCCGGCCAGCGAATTTCGTGTGGATCGGGACCAGAAAACGGTGTCTCCCCCCAACCCCTCCTGGGTGATCAACATCTTTGATGAGAATGCACTAGAGACCGCGTTGCAGTTGCGGGACGCCGTGGAGGGCGGCAAACTTACGGCGCTCTCATTTGGATCGGAGTCCTGCATAGATTCCTTGCGTAAAGCCCTGGCCATGCAGGCCGACCAGTCAGTCCTGGTTTCCAATCAGGGAGCGGAAGCGGCGGACAGCTTTGCCAAGACGAAAATTCTGGCGGCTGCACTGCGCCAGTTGGGTCCTTTCGACTTGATTCTTTGTGGTCGTGAGACTGCCGACTGGCAGGGGGCAAAAATGGGATCCTTCCTGGCCGAAGAGCTGGGGTTGCCTTGCGTGAATTTCGTGGCCCGGATCAGCAAGCAAGGAGAGAATCTCCACCTGCGGCGGCAAACGGAGACAGGTTGGGAAGTGTTGGAGATATCTCCTCCGGCGGTGCTGACCATTACCAACGATGACAGCAATCTTCCCCGCATTCCCAAGGTTCGCGACAGCATGATGGCCTTCCGCAAAGAGATACCCACTCTCACCCTGGAGTCACTGGGTCTGAACCCACAGCAGGTGGCAGGTCCGCAGGTCCTGGAGTTGACCGATCTGTTCATCCCCGAGTCAGACCGTCAGTGTCTGATTGTGGAGGGTGAGGACGGCCGGCAGAAGGCCAAGAATCTGGTTTCCAAGATGGAAGAGTTGAAGATTATTTAGATGAACAATTGTGACAGTCAGTCCGACAGGAAGGTTCTCTCCGGTTGAGCCACCAATGTCAGGCTGACAACTGACAGCCGGCCTGTCATAAAGCGGCCCGGGTCAGGGGTCAGGCGGTCAGGGGCGGGATAAGCTGCTTTAGAGATAAGTGATGAGTAAAGTTCTGGCAATCATCCTGAGCCCCGAAGAGGGCATTAGCCGCTCTGATCGGGAGCTGCTGGCCGCCGGCAGGATTCTGGCCGACCCGTTGGACGGCCAACTGGTGGCGGGGCTGGTGGGCGCTTCTGTGGAGGAATCTCAGGCCGCAGAAGCCATCGCGTGCGGGGCCGACAAGACCTATCTGGCCGGGGATCCGTTACTGGTTGATCACAATTCGGAAGTCATGCTTCAGGCGGTGGAATACCTGGTCCAGGAACTCCAACCCCAAGCCGTCGTTTTCATCGGCAAAACCAGCTCTCAGGAGATCGCCGCCCGGCTGGCTTATCGGCTGAAAACCGGCTGTGTCCTGGACTGTGTGGAGATGAGCGTGGAGCAGAGCAGCGGGCGGCTGCTCTTGACCAAGCCGATCTATGGAGGAAAAGCCGTTGCCCTGTTCGCCGCCAGCCAGACACCGGCTGTGGTCGTTCTGCGGACACGGACCGTAGACCCTGCCGAACCGGATGAGGCCCGCCAGGGAGACGTCGAGACCCTGTCGTTGTCACTGGATTCCTCCCGGGTGAACGCCCGGGTGGTGGAGCGGGTTTCGGAGCAGGGTGAAGGGGTCAAGCTGGAGGATGCCACGGTCATCATCAGTGGGGGGCGAGGCATGGGAGGGTCCGAGCAGTTCCAGGTGCTGGAAGAGCTGGCCCGCCTGCTGAACGGGTCGGTCGGTGCCTCGCGGGCAGCCTGTGATCTGGGATGGGTTCCCGCCTCCTGGCAGATCGGCCAGACCGGTAAGAAGGTGGCTCCTCAATTGTATGTGGCGGTTGGAATTTCCGGGGCCAGCCAGCATCTGGTTGGAATGGCCGGTGCCAAGCACGTGGTGGCCATCAATACCGATCCCAACGCCCCCATATTCAAGATCGCCGAACTGGGCGTGGTGGAAGACTATAAGAATGTAGTGCCTCACCTGATCGAAGAGCTGAACCAGCGCCGGACCAATTGAGCCCGATTTGAAACATGCCGGAAGCAACCCGGGAAGTTTATTTCAACGTCACTACGGTCTGGCCCATCTATGCCCTCCTTCTTCCCACCTCTCTGGTTTTCCTCTATGGAATCTATCGGCATGTCCGGGCCTGGCGGAAGATTGGTGGGCCCAAGGACCTCTTTGATCGGCCCTGGGCGCGACTCAAGGGGACCTTCGAGTATGTTCTCCTGCATAAGGGGCTGCTGCGGGACAGCCGTTACCGCTCGGTAGGGCTGGGACATCTGCTGTTTTTTACCGGCTTTTTCGTCCTCTTCGTCGCCACCCTGGTGGTCGCCGTTCATGAGGATCTGAAGATCCGAATCATGACCGGTGACTTCTACCTCTATTTTCAGTCGCTGACCGTGGATATTTTTGCTGCCCTGGCCATGATTGGTGTGGGCTTCGTCCTGTATCAGCGCTACCTGGTCTCAGACAGACTTCAACCCGGCAAGAGAGAGGATGCCTTTGTCGCCGTCAGTTTCTTTGTCATTCTGGTGACTGGATTTTTTCTGGAGGGAATGAGAATTGAACTGACCCGGGATGTCTGGGGAAACTGGTCGCCGGTGGGCAAGGCCTTCGGCCTGGCCACCTCCCAGTTGTTGGATCGGAGTGTCATGCTGGTGGTCCACTGGTGGACCTGGTGGTTTCATCTCATTCTGGTCTACGTCTTTCTCGCCTCTCTCCCCTACACCAAATTGATCCATATCTTCACCAGCCCGCTCAACATTTATTTCAGGGATCTGGAAGGGGATTGGGCCCGGCTCGAGACGATCGATTTGGAATCGGAGTCGACCTTTGGTGCCCGCCGCCTGGAGGATTTCACCTGGAAGGATCTGTTGTCGCTGGATGCCTGCACCGAGTGTGCCCGCTGCGAGGTCAACTGCCCGGCCTTTTTGAGCAACAAGCCGCTTTCTCCCAAGGAGTTCATCCTCGATCTGCGAGATGAAATGTTCGCTGCGGGAAGGGGCCCGCAGGGGGATGAATCCGCGTCCGAGCCGGAGAACTCCGGACTGATCGGGCCGGTGATCAGGGAAGAGACACTTTGGTCGTGCACCACCTGCGGGGCCTGCATGCAGCAGTGTCCGGTCTTGATCGAACCCGTTCCCATGATCATGGCCATGCGGCGCTTTCTGGTCATGGAACAGGCCGACTTTCCCGAGGATCTGCAGGCCATGGTGAGAAATCTGGAGGCCCGCGGGCACCCTTATTCGGGGGTGAGCTCCTCACGGACCGACTGGGCCCAGGGGCTGGATGTCCCGTCGGTTGATGAGGTGGACGATTTCGAGGTCCTCTACTGGGTGGGATGCGCCGGCGCCTTCAACGAGCGAAACAAGGAGACTACCCGTGCCGTGGCACGATGTCTGCAGAGGGCAGGCATTCGATTCGCCATCCTGGGCAAGCGAGAGAGCTGCAGCGGCGATCCGGCCCGCCGAATCGGACATGAATACCTGTTTGAGATGTTGGCCCGCCAGAACATTGAAACCCTGAATCCTCATCGGGAAAAGAAAATCGTCACATCCTGCCCGCACTGTTTCAGCTGTCTCAAGAATGAGTACCCGCAATTCGGCGGGGACTTTGAGGTGGTTCACCACAGCCAGTTTCTGGCCCAGCTCGTGTCACAGGGAAAGCTGGTTCCCCGGCAGGAATCACAAGAGACCGTGGTCTTTCATGATCCCTGTTATCTGGGTCGCTATAACAAGGAGTTCGAGGCTCCGCGACAGGTACTGGATGCCCTTGCCGGCGACCGCCGGGTCGAACTGGAGATGAGTCGGGAAAAGAGTCTCTGCTGTGGAGGCGGGGGAGGGTTTTCCTTCATGGAGGAGACCACCGGCAAGCGAATGAGTCATACCCGCACCCAGCAGATCATTGAGAGCGGCGCCCAACGGGTAGCCGTCGGTTGTCCCTTTTGCATGGCTATGATCGACGATGCCGCCAAGACCATGGTGCCCGATGGTTCCTTAGAGGTTTTGGACATTGCAGAGCTGCTCGAGGAGAGCACTCGTTTTGAAGAAGGGGTTTCTGGAGAGGTAGAGAAACTTTAATGACGAACTCCCATCCGGGCCGCACTCCGGTGTGGCTCACCATCCTGGCCTCGGGAGTCATTCTGACGGGAATTCAACCGATCCTTCCCGCCCTTCCCGAGATGCAGCGGGAACTGGGATTGTCCGACTCCGAAATCTCGCTGATCACCAGCATGTACTTTCTCCCCAGCGTTCTTCTGGCCTTTCCCACCGGCCTGCTGGCCGATCGGTTCGGCAGAAGATCGGTATTTGTTGTGTCACTGGCAGTGTTCGGACTGTGTGGACTGGCTCTCTCTTTTACCCGTTCCTTTACGGCGATTTGTGTTGTTCGGGCACTGCAGGGATCTGCCTTTGCCGCCGTGCACCCTCTCTCTATCACCATGATAGGAGATGCCCGAAGCGGGGCCGAGCAGGTGACCGCCCAGGGGATTCGCTATACCGCCCTGACGGTATGTGAGGCGATCCTGCCGGTCATCGGAGGTTTGGTGGTGGCGCTGAGCTGGTATGCTCCCTTCACTCTGCAGATAGCGGCCTTGCCGGTGGCCCTGGTGGGCTGGTTTCTGGTTCCCGGTCAGTCTTCCTCCCAGTCCCCACTCTCCAGCTATTGGAAACAGCTGCTGGAGATACTCAAGGACAAGGGGGCGCTCACCATTCAACTCTCCGGGTTTCTGAGATTCCTCTTCAAGTTCGCCTTCATGACCTACGTCCCCATTCTTCTGGCCACCAAACGCGACTTCTCCCTCACCTTTGTGGGCGTCGCCTTGGGGGGATCAGCCCTGTTTGGAGCTGCAGCCGCCACTCTGGCCGGTCGGCTGGTTCGTCGATTCGCTCCTTCGCGGCTGCTGGGACTCAGTCTGATCCTGATAGGGGTCCCCCTGATTCTGCTCTCAGTCGTGGTGTCCCCTCCCATGGTTCTTTTAGTCTGTTTTCTATTTGGAGCGGGCGACGGTGCCTACGGTGTGTTGCAAAACGCCATGATGACCCAGGTCGCCCCGGCCGGCGTTCGAGCAGGCTTTATTGCCGCCACCGCGAGTGTCCGGAACTTTGGCAAGTTCCTGGCTCCCTCCATCCTGGGGTTGTCGGTGCTGGTACTGCCGTTGGAGACCTCCTTTGTCCTGATTGGGGTACTGGCTTTGAGTGCAGTATCCACAGTTTTTGTGTTGAGCTGCTTTGATCAACAGTTGATGTCATACCAGGGCGACGGCAAGGCCTAGCCGTTTTTTCCTTGCCCTTCTTGTGCTGAGACGATTCACCGCAGTACAATCCAAGCCCCTATGTAATTGTGCGGATCGAAAATCAGGCCCAACCGGGCCTGCGGTGCCGCAGACGAAGGAGCAGCGAGGAGAGGTGACAGGCCGGATGGAAAAGACCCGGAGTGGCAGGATGGCACTGACAATAGTCAGCTTGGCGGCGGTGTTGGTGGCAGTGGGTTGTGGCGG
>JAUXKG010000128.1 GCA_030624355.1 Acidobacteriota bacterium | reverse complement strand
CCCGCTTTCCATGGAGTGAGCGATTGGGGTATTGTATACAGCTTCCCATACACGGATTGACACGGATACGAGAACACAGATGGACACGGATTAAGAAAGGAATCTTCTTTTCATTCGACACTCGACAATCGTCAATCGGCACTGCTCAAGGGACACGGATTGACACGGATTCAAAGGGTTGGCAACAATTCTTCTGTCAGCTGTCAGTTGTCAGCGGCCGAAGGCCACTGGTCAGGAGGTCAGCAGTGGAGAATTGGTGATTGATCCGGCTAGAATGGTCGGGACTTTGTTGGGGTTAAGGACATCGTCTAATCCAAGAGGGGAGAGGTATCGTTGACAGACCGATCCAGTGCCGCCACTGATCAGCCGGAGTTTACTGCAAAATCGCCCGCCCCTGCCGGGCTGATCTCCCGTTCCCTGGGATGGACCCTATCTGTAGGTCCCGGTTTGGTCTACATCCTGTCCATTCTGGGTTCCGGGGACATCGTCGCCAACGCCACTGCCGGTGCCAGTTATGGCTACAGTCTCATCTGGGCCCTGGGACTGACACTTATTTTCCGTTTCGTGTGGGTAAACACCTCAGCCAAGTATGTGCTGGTGAGCGGCGAGACCCTGCTGGCCGGATACAGACGTATCCGTTTGGGCTCCTGGCGAATCGGCGAGTGGGTTGTTTGGACGATCTTGATTGCATTGATTCCCCAACGGCATGTGGTGAACGCCTATCTGATAGTCATGTGTGGAAGCTCCGCTCATCTTCTGATGCCGCTCCCAACCGAATGGAGTGCTTCGATCTGGGCGCTGTTCTTCACTCTGATTGGATTTGCCATGATGTTCTGGGGCGGCTATCCCACCATTGAGGCATTCTGCAAGGTGTTGATCACTGTCATGGGTGCATCCATGGTGATGGCTGCTCTGTTGTCGCGTCCCGATCCGGCAGCCATGCTTCAAGGAATGCTGATTCCCAGTGTGCCTCAATCGGAGGGACTCTACAGTGCCGTCTTGATCATCATTGCCCTGATTGGCACTGAGGCTGGGTCGATGGCCAATCTGCACTATCCCTACTTCATTCTGGAGAAGGGATGGAACAACGTATCCTACCTCCAGCGCCAGCGCTTCGATCTGGCGCTGGGCGTGATATGTATGTTCTTGATGGGGGCCATGCTGCAGGTGGCCGCAGCGGCCAGCATTCATCCTCTGGGCATTCAGATGGAAGGTGCCGACGACCTGGTACGGATTTTTTCGGAGACGCAGGGGGTGCTGGGCCTGGTGGTTTTCGGTCTGGGTCTGTGGGGAGCCAGTTTCTCTTCCCTGGTCAGCAGCAACACTGCCGGCGCCCTCATTATGACCGATTTGTGTCGCTCCTTGATTCCAGCTCTTAGGATTCCCCGGGAAGTGAGGGAGAAGCAGAATGCCAAGCACGATCCAATTTACCGTTGGGCCATCGCCTTCTGGTCGTTTTCACCCCTTTACATCATTTTCATAGGCGTGCGACCCGTGTGGCTGGTGTTGATCGTGAGCTCAATGGTGGCTTTTCTCATCCCTCTGCTGGCCCTGCCGCTCCTGGTCATCACCAATAACCGAGAACTGGTAGGGGAGTACAAGAACGGCTGGTTGACGAACACGGTCATAGTGATGCTGGTGGTGGTGGCGGTCTACTTTGGCTTCTGGAACATCGGCGAAATGTGGGGACTGTGGTGAGGAACAGCTGACAACTGACAACTGACAGGGGACACTACACCCAACTTGTCTTAATCCGTGTGAATCCGTGTTCGTTAATCCGTGTCTTGAAAGTGTATGCAGAATGGTATACACTGCCGGTGGTTTTCCACTCCAGAGTGTCCCGTTTGAGGGGAGAAAACCTGTATTGCAAGCGAAACTAAAACCGGAACAGGGAAATTGAATTCGATTTTCGTAGGTACAATCAACAGTCAAAAACCAAAGCGAGACCTAATTAGGGGAGGGACCCAAAATGCCTAAGGATCTGAGAACCTACCTTGAACAGTTGCACAGTAACATGCCTGGCCACCTGAAGGTGGTGGAGGAGGAAGTCGATCGGAAATGGGAAGTAACTGCCATCGTTGAAAAATTGAAGAGGGAGCTGGACCCCACCTTTCCGGGAATCTTGTTTACCAATGTGAAAGATTCCAAGTTTCCACTTCTAATCAATTTGTGTGCCAGTTACGAGCGGTTGGCGCTCAGCATCGATACCGACCTCAAGTCGATGGTTACCGAATATGCCAAACGGGAAGGGACGGGCATACCCCCGGTTGAGGTGAGTCGGGATCAGGCTCCGGTCAAAGAGGTAATCTGGAAGGGTGATCAGATCGATCTGAATCAGTTTCCGATCGTCTGGCACAACGAACTGGACTCCGGCTATTTTATCGACGCCGGCGCGGCCCTGGTGAAGGATCCCGACAACCAGCGGATCAACGCCGGGATTTACCGCCACGAGGTTCAGGCCAAGGATGAGGTCGGGTTTATGAGCAACCCGGCTCATCATGGAAGTTACGTGTTGAGGCGAATGCGGGAGTTGGGCAAACCGATGGAGGTGGCCATCGTTGTGGGGCATCACCCTGCCTTTCTCATGAGTGCCGTCTCCAAGCTGGCCGGTATCGGGGGTGAACTGGAGGCCTGTGGAGGGTTGATGGGAGAGCCGCTGGAGGTGGTTCCCGCCGAGACTTTGGATTTGCTGGTTCCCGCTCGCGCCGAGATCGTTATTGAAGGTGTTCTGGACACCAGCGAGGAAGCGATGAGACAGGAGGGTCCTTTCGGTGAGTATCCGCGCTACTACACAGGAGTAGGTCCCATGCCCTTTGTGAAAATTACCGCCATCACGATGCGGGAAAATCCGATCTATCAGACCGTGTTCAATGCTCACATTGAACACACCTGTTTGGGAGCTTTGCCGCGGATGGGGAGTATGTTCCGCCGGGTCCGTGATGCAGTGCCCTCGGTACAGATGATCAACTTGCCCGTCTCAGGAATGGGCCGCAGCCACGTTTACATTTCGTTGAAAAAAGCCCGGGATGGTGAGCCCAAACTGGCCGCCTTTGCCGCCTTCGCCGTGGACCATCTGGTCAAACATGTGTTCATCGTGGACGACGATGTGGACGTTTTCGATGAAACAGAGGTCCTCTGGTGTATGTGCACCCGCTTTCAGGCCGACCGCGACCTGTCGATCATTCCCTACGGCTGGGGCGGTCATCTGATGCCTAACAATTACGACATTGATCGAAACGAGCGAGCCACGGACCGGCACAAGAAGATCCTGGAGACCAAAATGATTCTGGATCTGACCAAGCCGGCTCCTCCCACGCCCTTTCCACCTCGCTGTGGGGTCCCGGACGAGGTTGTGGAGAAGGCCCAGCTGGACGTACTGAAGGATTTCACCGGCGTCGATGCTCTGTTTAAAGCCAAGGTGTAGGCCCAGTTAATCTGAAAGCGAATCAGCTTTCGTCGGTGCTGTTGTCGAGATAGCGCGATTCCAGGTCGCGAACGGAATCCAGCCCGGTGATGCGATTGCGGTCGGCCATGCTCACCAGTCGATTCCGAAAACCACCTGAGCCTCCCTCCCGCTTCAGGAGGCCTAAGACCTCCTCCATGCTGCGCATGGCGGCTCTGGACGCGGTGTTGGGAAAGATCACGAACTTGAATCCGATCTCGGCCAGCTCCTCGGCCGTCAAAAGAGGTGTCTTCCCATCTTCGACCATGTTGGCCATGGTCCAGCCGGGCAGCTTGGTGATTTCCTGAAGCTCTTCGACTGAGGTCGGAGCTTCCACGAAGGCCATGTCGGCCCCTGTTTCCAGGTAGCGTCCGGCTCGATCCAGCGCTTCCTCCAGACCGAGCTTGGCCCTGGCATCGGTCCGGGCAATGACCAGAAGATCGGCATCTCGGCGGGCCTCCAGGGCCGCCTGCAGCTTGGCTACCATTGCCGAGGTCGAGACTACCTCTTTGCCTTCGAAGTGGCCGCAGCGCTTGGGCATGACCTGATCCTCAATCTGGATCCCGGCCACTCCGGCTGCCTCGAATTCCTGTACGGTTCTGTGAACGTTGATCGGGTTGCCGTAACCGGTGTCCACATCGGCTACCAGGGGCAGGGAAGTCGCAGCCGTCATGTGGCGAATTTGCTCCAGCATTTCCGTCATGGTGAGCAATCCTACATCAGGCTGTCCCAGAAGGTTGTTGGCTACACCGGCACCGCTGGCGTAGACGGCTGAAAAGCCTGCTTGCTCGACCATTTTAGCCGACAGGCCGCTGAAGGCTCCGGGCGCCACCACCGCGCCCGGCTGAGCCAGAAGAGTTCGGAGTCTGTGACCTGGACCACCCATAGTAAAAGGCCTTGCTTGCTTGTTTGCTTGATGCCTGTTTCGGCGCGTTCTGTCAGTCGTCGCCATCGAACCCGCACCGGCCGGGCCGGGGAGTGGGCGCCTTCAAGCCATTTCTAAGAGTCCTTCATGAACATGGACGTGTCCTTCCATCAGGCGACGGGAAGTGCGGATAGCACCGACTGCCTTGACCTCGCCATCTTCAATCTGGACCTGCATCTCCATGGTTCCAGACGGATGGCCAATGCGCACGACCCCACTCTCCCGCACCTTGTCCGGCACGAGTTCATAGACCACGGAACCCGGAGTGAAAGCAGCCGCTGCAGTGGCTACTGCTCCAGTCAGGGCAAAGGCACGGTGGCAGGTTTGCATCGACATGATTCGGGCCAGGATGTCCATCTCTTCGGCCGCGACTGTGGTGCCCAGCAAGTTCTTGTAGTCGGCAGGAGGCAGAATGAAAACAGACTTGGGAACGGCAGGGCTACTGGCGGTGGCCTGGCGCCAATCGGAGACCAAGCCGCTCATTTCGGCAGCCACCGATCGGACGTTTTCGATTCTCTCGGAGAAGTGCGAGTCGGCATCCAGTTCGCCGGGGGATTCGGTGCCATTTTTCGACAGGTAGTCTCCCAGAATGAAGACGCATGGATTGCCGGCATCCACAATGGAGATCGGGACTTTGTCCAATCCCGAAACATCCACGATATCCTTCGGTTGTCCGGTAGGCAGCAGCTTGCCTGTAACCGCTCCGCCTGGCGAGTCAAACCACATCAAGATTCGAGATCCGGGATTGGGAACACCGCTGATAAGGGTGTCTCCCTCCGGATCAAAACGGCCCTTCCGGACCGGTACCTCGGCCCGAATTATCTTCCGGGTATTGGTGTTGTAGATTCTAACCGTTGTGAGGGGCTCCACCGCCTCCAGCAGGCCTTCGTCAATGGCGAAGGGACCTACAGCAGAGGAACAATTCCCGCAGTTGCCCTTGTAGTCCACGACCGGGTCGGTAATGGAAACCTGGGCAAAGGTGTAGTCCACATCGGCCTCGGGAACCGAAGGAGGACCGATGATACAGACCTTGCTGGTGGTGGAGTAACTCCCTCCGAGTCCGTCGATCTGGCGCGGGTCGGGACTGCCCATGATGGACAGGAGCAGCCGGTCCCGCAGTTCATCGTCGGAGGGCAGATCTCGGGCGTGGAAAACGACACATTTGGAGGTTCCTCCCCGCATGATCACACCGGGAATACGGGCAGAATGATCGCTCATGACTTCTCCTTCGCAAGACGCCAATGACTATCTGGTCATTATAGCACTGCCCATCCGCAGAGCAGGTGTGAAGGCGAGCGGCACTGCAGTAGAGAATTTATGAATAATCCGGGCCTATTAGATGTAGTCGATGTCCTCGACGCCGGGAACAACAACCTTTTCAAACTTCTTGCTCTTCCCCATCGGTCTGGTAGCGTCGATCCCCCAAACGGCACTGTTTCGCGCTTCCGGCACCGAAGGATCCAGGGTGGACATGGTCAGTCGAGGAACAATGATGATGTCCCGGTCCGGCTGCATGCGATTGCTGACCGCCCATTCCACATCTACCGAGTTGCTGACGTCGATGTCATCATCGACCACGATCACGTGCTTGATCCCGATTCCAGTAGCCAGCAGACCCAAAATGACATTGCGGGCCTCCTGCTCGTGCCTTTTCTTGATCGAGACAACCACGTGGTGACGGAATGTCCCTCCTGCAGTCACGTGAACGTCGCGCAAGTCCGGGACAATCCGAGAGACATCCTCAATAACCCGGGTGGAGTTGGGCAGCTCGATCAGAACGTGGTTTTCGGTGATCGGCATACCGGTCAGGCAGGTGTGAAAAATGGGCTTCTTCCGCATCGTGATGGCGGTGACTTCCAGAACCGGAGCCTGCTTCGATGCGCTGTAACAGCCGGTGTATTCGGCGAAGGGTCCATCTTCAATCCGCTCTCCTGGAATGGTGACTCCCTCGATGATGATTTCTGCATCGGCCGGTGCCGAGATGGGTATGGTCTTGCACTTCACCAGTTCGATGGCCTCTCCCTTCATTCCGCCGGCAATATCCATCTCATCCACGCCCAGGGGGGCTTTGACCTGGGAGGCAATGACCACTCGCGGATCGGCTCCAATGATGGTGGCTACCGGCAGACCTTCGCCACCATCCTCGGCCCGAGTGATAAAGCGTCCAATGTGGTGATCCGGGGGAGCCCACAAACTCAGACGTTTCTTTCCCATGACCAGCATTCGATGGATTCCCAGGTTGCCGGCTCCCGTTTCCGGATCCTTTGCAAACTGAACCCCTATGGTGATGTAAGCGCCCACATCCAATTCCGAGTGAACCGGAATAGGCAGCTGGGAAAGATCGATGTCATCTCCCGTGATGACCACTTCCTGGACCGGTCCCGATTCCACCTCACGGGGAGGAATGAACTTCTTTTCGAGAGACTTGTAGTGGTCCAGCATCTCCTCTTCGGAGACCTCAAGCGCCAGAGCCAACAGCTTTCGAGTAGCAAACACCCCGGCTGCTACTTGCCAGTCGGGGTGACCCTTGATCTTTTCGTAGAGCAGGGCAGGCCCGTCGATGTCGGACACCTTGCGGATTCCGGCGGCAATCTCGAAGCGGGTACTGACCTCCTTGGTTACCCTGAGAAGTTT
>JAUXKG010000349.1 GCA_030624355.1 Acidobacteriota bacterium | reverse complement strand
CGGACCCCATCCAAAACCCATATAGCTGTCTGAATTTCCCATCATCCCAAATCGGATCTCCATTCCATACTCATACTGGGGCCTGTTTATGAGTACCGCAACGTGTCCTTCCACAACACATGCAGCAGGATCAAAAACGCTCCCGTTGATCGAATATTTGCTGATATGAGGGCCGTCACCTCCTTCCTGATAAATCACGAAGGGACGTTTTCTCGGCTCAGTCTGATCAATCTCAAACACTGAACGGCCGGGCATGCCATTGCCGAAACCAATGGCCCGGGTGATGGTGGCCGGAATATCCAACAGAGAGGTCTGAGCACTTGAAACCCTTAGTGACCCGGAGCTGCGCGGAAGTTTGATCGTCAACAGGGCCGCTAGTCGCGACACGCAGGTGGTAATGGTTTCTCCATCGACCACCGGTAGTATTTGGCTCCCATGATCACCTTGCAGGAGACTGAGGGAAGCATCGTAGATGCTCAACTCTTTGAGCCGATCCACCAAATCCATAAACAACTGCAGTATGGCTCTGGCTTCGTTCTTGTAGTTCTCTCGTGTGTTTGGGAGAACGTTCCCAGCATAAGCTCCGTTTCTGAGGGTGACATAGGGAGGATGAGGGGGGATCAAATGTAGGAAGTGATAGGCCGGTTTGGAGTCACCGATGTTTATGTTCTGGACGTAGTCTCTAACGAAGGCTTTTTCCTGGAATGAGACCACGTTAACAGGTTGAACAACAGGAGACTTGATGAACCAATTGTTGTCAATGAACCAATCGGCATCAATGAACCAGTTATTGTCATTGTAGATCTGTTTCCGAACCCAATGGGGAGCCTGGCGAAACAGAGCCACATTCAGCAGGCGCGCGGCGTTGGCATGCACAATCTCCTTCCAGCGGCCACCGTAAACACTCGGAATGTCGTAGTAGTTGGTGTATTTCCCGCTTTCCATGGACTCATGAGGAATCAGATTCACGGTATAACCGGCATCGTACAAACGACTCTGAAAACCGTTTCGGATCGAGTCCTGGTAGTAGCTTGACGGGGGTTGCATTCCATCATAAATCCGACCCGAGAAGATGGCCGGTATCGAAAATGAGGTGTAGGGGGCAGTCCCCATGTTTTCTTTGAAGAGGACAAAACCTTCCAGATCATCTTCCAGCCCTTCCTCCGCGACCAACTCCCAGAAGATATCGGTCTGAAAACTGTCCAGAATAATATGAACGATGTTTTGTGAAGAAGAGTACTTCAACAGCTCCATTGGAACCCGGCCTTGAGGGGCAGGCGCCTTCACCCACAGTTCCTCCCTAGATGCACCTGCCAGTGTCAACATTAAGATCAGTTGAAGAGACAACAGTACCCCGCTCATGAAGGGAACCAGGGCAGCGATATGAGCTGAAAAACGGATTGAGGCGGCCAAAACAAGGATCCAAATTGAAGCGTCCAGCCAGCCGGGCAGGCTGGATTGCTGCCAATTCACACCCCGGTCATCCAGCACTCCGTAACTCCCCATCAGAAAGCTTCCCTGAACCCAGAGCAGGACTGCAAAGGCGAAGAGCGCCGAGCTGTAACGGTCCACAGCCCTGCTCGGGCAAACTATGCCCAGCACCAGCAACAGCGCCACCAGAATCAGGCCAGGCGGCACCAGCACGGCAAGCAGGCTGAGATAGCCCACTTCGAATTCGCTGACGTTGCCATGAAAAACCGTGAAGGTCCCGAATACAAATATACTGGCGGAAACCAGCACGGAGACTGTCCACACACGGCGTGTTTTGGCCGAACGATCCTTTGCCATTTTTCGTCCTCGAGTATACTGTCTGCCGCCCGATGCGGAAAATTCCTGTCGGATTGCCATGAGACAATGATTGGGTGGGATTAGCTGAAAGAAAAGCCGGTGCATCAAGTGAGATTGGCGTAGGGTCTCTGGTCAAGTTGCCGACTACGGATCTGGTGGGAGTTGTCACCCTCTGCCGTGGTCAGGCTGTTGAGGTCAAATGGCCGGATGACAAGATCAGGCTCCACCAGCGTCGCTTTTTAATACAGGTGGAGGCGCAAAAATCCTTTCCCTCTCTCTCCTGAGAACCCGGTTAGCCCGGATTATTCATAGGTTCTTGGGACTTCCGCTTCTCAAGATCTCCACCAGGGGAGTTGGTACAGCTGCATGTGCCGCTTCGCAATAGACGACCAGTCATACTCCTGGACCAGAGCATAGGCCCGATCGGCTAATTCCCGACCCCGATCAGGCTCCCGGATCAGCTGAATGATCGGCTCCACCATTTCATCAACCCGATCCACCACAATGGCATGGACCCCTTCCTCCATGGGCAGCCCTTCGGCAGCCTTTTTGGTACACACAACCGGCACACGTGCCGCAAAGTAATCCAGCAGTTTCATCCTAGTGCCCCCACCGGCTGTCAGCGGAACGACCGCGATGTGGCAGATTTCCAGATGCGCGGCAATGTTATCGACCCCCCCAAGAAACCTGAGCGCAGCATGGGGAGACTCCGAGGGAGGATTTGTCCCAATGGCGAGACAGACTACCGGAAGGCCTTCTTTCTTCAAAGCTGGCAGGATAACTTCCCCCAGTGCCTTTACGGCTTGCAAGTTAGGAGCATAGGAGTAGATTCCATGGTAAACGAGAATGGTGGTTTCTGAGTCCAGCCGGTATTTCTTCTTAAGTGGCTGCGGATCGGCTCCTTTGAAGCGGCCAAGATCGACCCCATGGGGAATAGTCGTAACCTTATCAGCCTGAACTCCTGCACCCAGAAGGATTTCTCGATCAACATCGGACATCGTGATGACAAAATCGGCCCGGTTGCAAAGCTGTGTTTCGATGCGCTTGAGAAACTGGTGCCCATTCGGACTCAAGTCATCGGTCTCGGCGATGCGTGAGAATTCTATATTGTGTTCCACTAGCGCTGTCTTGCCACCAAAGCACCCCTTGGCAACTTGGGCCGGACGGAGATAGGCAGGAAACTCTGCCTGGTACAACGCAATTCCGTATTGGTAAGCGACAAAGAGTGTTCTCACCCAATAATTGATGTCATACAGGGCCGACCACAGAAAGCGCTCAACTGAAGGCACTTCCCGACGTCGAAGAAGAGACTCTGCCCATGAGGCTGTACTGAAGGGAAAGGAGTGGAGAAGATTCGGAAACTGGGCTTCGTGCATGTTGCCCTTTTCAAACACAAAATACCTTGTCCGGTCCCCTGTGATGAGAAAAACTTTCTGGCAGTGATGAGAAAGTGCTCGGGAGATCTCAAGAATTCTGACCGCAGCCCCGTGGTGAGGAGGAAACAGATCTGATCGAGTGATGATGGCGATATTGTGGCTATTCCATCGACAGAAGAGCGGCTTGATCAGAACACGGAAAACCCTTCCGGGGATCCGCAGGAGCCAGCGCAGGAACCCGCCGACACCCAGGTAGGCAATTTGATATTCGATTCGTGCTTGAGCTTCGACCAGCTCCTGCAATCGCCGGTGCAAACGGACATCAGTCTCCCTTGAAGCATCCTGAACCTGCTCTATGTTGTCACTCAGTGACTGAAAATAGGCTCGAGACGCTTTTTCAACCTGCTGGATGCGCTCACTCAGTGATTGATAATACGCCTGCTGATGTTCCTGTTGACGAGTTAGTTCTTCCTGTTGACGAGTTAGTTCTTCCTGTTGACGAGTCAGCTTTTTTTCAAACTTGTGGGACCGAGTCAGCAAGGTATTGAAGACATGCTCACGCCGGGTGGGTGCCTCAGGGTTTGAACAGAATCGGGCCAGCGGCTCGGTGGTTTCCTCCCAGTTAAACT
>JAUXKG010000409.1 GCA_030624355.1 Acidobacteriota bacterium | reverse complement strand
GTGGACCAGGATGTGAAAGTGTTCAATCTCAGCGAGGTCATCCATGCCTTTTCCACCAAGTGCCATCCGGGGCGTGGAATCTTGATCACAACCTATGAGTGGCGTGATCATACCCTTACGCCTTACTATGACCACGAAGAGCGTTCCAGGAGGGCGGGAGCAACTGCTGCCTTCGATGCGACGTGGCCGCCCCACTGGGATCTCTCAGAGACACCAGTAAAAGCTACCTTTGAAGGCACTTACCCTGAGGAGTTACAACAAAAAGTTCTGGCCAACTGGGAGGCCTACGGTCTGTAGCAGGCTTCCGATTTACAGGAGCTGAGTCGAAGTGGAGTATGAGTGTTTTGTAAAGCGTTTAGAGGATGTAAAGGAGAACAGGCAGCTGATTCTCACTTTGCGCGATCTGTCAGCTGGGCCGCGAAAATACGACGCCCGCATCGTTCGAGCCCTTGTCTCGCGCGCGCCCGACGCCCTTGCCCATTGGGATCAGCTATGGGTTCGATCCGCGGTAGGGGTGAAGGATCCTCAGCCCTGGGGAGTCAAGGTGGTGGAGGAGCTGGGAGATTCCTTACCAGGAAGGCCGTACACAGACATTTTCGAGGCAGCGGAGCAGGTGGAGGAAGGGCAAGGAGGTAGGCCCCCGCGACTGTGAGAAGCTGTGACCAAGAGAGTGGAAGCGGTGCAAGCTGAAATGAAGCAATGCTGGAATCTGACAGAGACTTTTTCCCGCAGGGCGCTTGAGGAATTTCAATCCCAACGGTTGGGCGCTTTGGTGCGCTATCTTGAGCAGCGGAACCCTTATCATCAAAAAAGGTTCCGAAAGGCGGGACTTGAGGCAAAGAACTTCAGAGGACTTGCCGATCTACACCGTTTACCTTTTTCAGAAAAAAAACACATGCAGCAAGCTCTGGAGACCACCCTTCCTTTGCTCCCTAATCGAGACCTGCTGCGCTGGCACCAGACTTCCGGCACGAGCGGGACACCTACACGCTTTCCCGACTCCCGCCGGGACTGGATCGCCTACAGCGACCTGGCGGCCTCGGCCCTTTTTGCCATGGGGGTTCGTCGAGAGGATACGGCGCTGGCCGCGTTTAGCTATGGTCCTCACATCGCTTTCTGGTCCTACCTGAGTGGTCTGGATCGCATCGGCACCACGGTGGTGGCAGCGGGAGGGCTGACGTCCGAAGCCCGAATGGGTCTCCTCGTTGACTACAAGGTCACGGTATTGTTGGGCACTCCTAGCTATGCCTTGCATCTGGCGGCCATCGCTCCCAGCATGGGTGTTGATTTAGCCAAAGACTGCCAAATCCGTCTTATCGTCACCACGGCAGAGCCCAACCCGCCAGAACTAAAACAAAAGTTGAGGAAGTGCTGGGGAGCTGCGGTTTATGATCGTCTTGGCAGCACTGAAACCGGCGGCATCGCCTTTGAATGCCCAGAGAACCCCAATCTTTATCATTTGCAGGAGAACTATCTCATTGCCGAGATCCTAGATGAGGATGACCAGCTGGTTCATCCCGGGGAAGATGGCGAGCTCATCATAAATACATTGATTCGCAGAAGCATGCCCCTAGTCCGCTTACGGACTGGGGACATTGTTCGCCGTAGCCGCAGCGAGGGCTGTCCGTGCGGTAGAAGCTTTCTTTCGCTACAGAGCACACAAAACGGAGCCATTGTCCGAAGGATGGACGATATGCGAAAAGTTCGGGGTGTCCTCCTATCGCCCAGTGAAATCGGAAAAATCGTTCAGGAACAGCCCGGAATTGGTGAGCAGTATCAGGCCATTATTCATACCTGCGATAATTCCGATGAAATCACTTTGAGGGTTGAACCACTGCCCAACACTTCTCCCGCTCGATCCCAAAAAATCAAGCGGGAGCTGGAGAGAAAGTTCTATCAGAGGCTTCTTCTGAGATTTAACATCGAAGTCCTGGAGTACGGTTCGCTGCCGCGCGTAGCAGACAAAGCACAGAAAATTATCGACCAGAGGCTTGGTAAATGACGATGAATCCAAAATGCGTCCAACAGTTGGTCAAGGACTTAACACAGATCCGTAAACAGGTGCAGACTCTTGATAGGTGTGATATCGCTGGAATCGAGAGCAACGTGGAAACGATATTGATGCTCATCGACCAGTCCTTATATGGCCTCGGCTGCGCTGCCGATCTGGAGAGTGAGCGAAGCGGCGGGTCACGTGATCTGTCTGACGACCGACAGGAACAATCATGGTAATGAGTGAGCGGGGTGAAGTCTTACCCCATCGAAGATTGGGGAAAACCATGGGTAAACTCTCGTTAACACTGGCATGCGGAGCATATGACCGTACAGAGGCTCTGTGGAACGGCGTCGTGCAACCGGAAGGAATTGACCTTACTTACCTTGCCATTCAGTCACCGCCTGAAATTTTTGCCCGGATGGTGAAGCACCACGCCTTCGACCTTGCTGAGATGTCAGGCTCACTTTATCTTACTCTGAGACCGCAGGGTGACTTTCCTTTTATTGCCCTGCCCATCTTCCCCTCAAAGATGTTCCGTCACGGATTTATCTTTGTCCATACGCAGGCCAACATCAAAACCCCGAAAGACTTGGAGGGGAAAAAGGTTGGAGTGCCGGAATATCGGCAAACGGCAGCGGTCTGGATAAGGGGTATTCTCCAACAGGAGTATGGTGTATCGTTGAACAAGATTCACTGGTTTGAGGGTGGTATGAACGCCCCACGTCGACCTGACGTATTGGATCTCAAACCGGAGGGCCAAGTATCCCTTGATTTCATCCCAGAAGGTAAGACACTCAACGATATGTTAGAGAATGGCGAGCTGGATGCCGCAATGGGTGCCAGAAAGCCTGCATGCCTGGGCACCAGCTCCCATGTGCAACGACTTTTCCCAAACTATCGAGAAGTGGAACGCAACTACTACCGCAAGACGGGCATTTTCCCCATCATGCACACCCTGGTTATGAAAGAAAGCCTTTATCGGGAGAAGCCCTGGGTCGCCGAAAGCATCTACAAAGCGTTTGTGCAAGCCAGGGATTGGTGCCTTGCTCAGATTCAATTCAGTGGTACCTCACGGTACATGCTTCCCTGGCTGTTTGACGACGTTGAGGAGATGCAAGTGCTGTTTGGACCCGACCCGTGGTCCTACGG
>JAUXKG010000336.1 GCA_030624355.1 Acidobacteriota bacterium | reverse complement strand
CGCTGTTTTGATGGCTAGTTCCTTCTACACCGGGGGCCAAGGACAGGTGCTGTATGCGGAGCGGAACTTCTTTGGCGTCCATCGAGTCCTGAATTCGCAGGATGACTACCATGTGCTGGTTCACAGTGGCACGCTACATGGCAAACAGAGCCTGCAGGCCTCCCGCCGCTGCCAGCCGCTCAGCTACTATCATCCCAAGGGTCCGCTGGGACAACTGTTTGCCGCCCTGGGTGAACGGGCATCCCACTACCAGGTGGCCGCTGTGGGCCTGGGGGCAGGCTCGATGGCGGGTTACAGCAGACCGGGCCAGCAGTGGACCTTTTACGAGATCGATCCGACGGTGGTGAAGATCGCAAGCGACCCGCGTTATTTCACCTATCTGACAGAGTGTGGCACCAACCTTCGAATAGTCTTGGGAGATGCCCGTATTTCTCTGGCCAAAGAACCGAGCAGAGGCTTTGATCTCCTGATTCTGGACGCCTACAGCTCCGACTCGATTCCACTCCACCTGGTGACTCGCGAAGCGCTTGACCTGTATTTGGACAAGATAACCGAGAGAGGGATACTGATTTTCCATGTCTCTAATCAGTATCTCGACCTCAAGCCGGTGCTGGGCAATCTGGCGAAGGATGCCGGTCTGACCAGCTTGGTTCAGGAAGACCTCAGTATTTCCGACCAGCAGCGGAAGCTGGGACAGGAACCATCTCAGTGGGTGGTCATGGGACATAGTCTGGAGGATCTCCAAGCGGTGGCCGGAGATCGCCGTTGGAAGAGGCTGGAAGGGACCCAGAGAGAAGGGGTCTGGACGGATACCTATTCCAGCATCTTGAGTGTGTTGCAATGGCGTTCCCCACCTGCTCAATGAGTCAGCAGATAATGGAAGGTATCAGGCTGGTTGAGACGACCGGTCCAGAAACTTCAGGACAGCCCGATTGAACTCAGCTGGTGTTTCTCGCGGCGGCCAGTGTCCGCAGTGTGGGAACAGACACAACTCTGAGTGTGAGATCAGGTGATGTGCTTTCTCTGCCAGTCGCACGGGGATCAGCTTGTCACTGTCCCCGTGAACAATGAGTGTGGGTGCTGTTATGTCACAGAGTCTGCGCAGAAAATTGTGACGAAACCCCAGCCAGCTCAATTCGTCCTTCAGGTAGGACCTCCAGGCTCTGCCCGCTCCAGGAGCATTGCCTGACGCTACGATCTGGTCCAGTAAGTCGTCGCCAATGACAGAAGGTTCGTAGACGATGCTTCTTAAACTGAGTTTGAGCCGTTTCCGGTTTGCCAGAACCATTCTTCGAAGACCGGTGTGTAGTCTTGGTGCTTTGACCAGCAACTGGGCGGCCAGCTTCCAGTGAATCTCGGTTCCCAGGCCGGCACAGCTAACCAGTACAAGTTTGTTCACTCTTTCGGGGAACTGCAGGGCGAAGCTGAGTGAAATCTGGCCTCCCAGAGACAGGCCGATCAGAGAGCAGCGGTCGAATCCTATGGTTTGGGTGAATTCCCTGAGAAATCGGGTGAAATATTCGAGTGTGTAGTTGATCCTGGGTTTCTCACTCAGGCCGAATCCGGGAAGGTCGGGCGCCGCCACTCGATGAGTCTGTCCGAAAGTCTGGATGCTTGAACCCCATGACAGACTCGCCGAGTCGGTGGCTCCGCCGTGCACCAAAACAAGCGGGGAGCCCCTTGTCCCCGACAGCAGATAGTGGATTCGAGCACCGTCGACCTGAGCCCAATGCACCTCCGGAGGTCCCTCTATTTCCACGGTTCCCTTCAGAGTACCACAGGGCTGCTGTCAGCCATTTGCCCTTGGTCGTTGCCAGGGTGTGGTTGTCCAGTATGGTAGAGTCTCTGATTTGTGTGGTTAACCCTGATTGTACTCTTGGTGGCCCTGACGTCTGCACTGGCGGGGATTCTGGGAACCTTTTGGTGGTTGGTTCCTCGTTTGGAAAAGGTCTTTCTCTTCAGACCGTCCAGAGAGGTGGGTTCTACTCCGGCCGATGTCGGAATTCCTTTTGATCAGTGCTATATCGACACTCCCGATGGCTGTCGTCTGAGTGGCTGGCACATGTGTCCCTCCGACCCTGTGGGCGGGGTTGTCTATTTTCATGGTAATGGCGGAAACCTCGGAATCCTTGTCGAGGTCTTCGAGACACTCCACAGGGGGGGACTGCAGGTTCTAGCCATCGATTATCGCGGTTATGGATGCAGCACCGGGGTTCCTTCCGAAGAGGGACTTTACCAGGACGGATTAGCCGCGGTTCGCTACTTCGAAGAGCATTTTAGACGTGCCGATCTGCCGCTGATCTATTGGGGAAGATCTCTCGGCAGTAGTGTTGCGGCCCATGCGGCTAGCCGAATCCCACCCAACGGCTTGATACTGGAAACGGCCTTTACCAGCAAAGCATCACTCGTCAAACACTACCCTCAGTTTCGGCTGTTGCACCCTTTCTCACGCTGTCGACTGGACACTCTGAGGTACCTGAGAGGTCATTCCTTCCCCGTGCTGCTCTTACATGGTGATCAAGATCGGACGATTCCCCTGGAAGAAGGGGAGAAGCTCTTCAGGAATCTGACCGGCCCCAAGCACTTCTACTGCACACCGGGAGCCGATCACATCAATCTGCATCGTCTTGATGCCGTCTCCTACATGAGGCGGATTGTGCAGTTTGTCAGTGAGGTCAACGCCCGGCAGAGTCCGGCTGATGCCGTTGGGGCCGGGCTACATCTGAAGCAGGAATCGGACAGCCTGGGGTAGAAGAATAGTGGCATCGCCTTCGAGACGAAGGTCGGCAAGATGGTCTTGAGCAGTGGATCCTCGATTGACAATCACGTAGGGGACACCCCTCTCTTTGGCTGTTCGAGGGATGGAAGCGGCGGGTTCCACTTCCAGCGTGGATCCAATTGAGATGACTAGATCGGCCCGGGAGGCAGCTTCGAAGGCCTGGGCCAGTTTTTCAGTCGGCATTTGCTGCCCGAAGGAAACCGTGGCAGGCTTGAGAAATCCCCCACACTGACAGGCGGGAGGTTGGTGACTGCTTTCGAACTGCTGAAAAACAGGTTCTGGATCCATTCGCTGCCCACAGCTTTGACATTCCACCGCTCGATTGGTGCCATGCAGCTCGATAACCATTTCTTCCGAATGCCCTGCCAGCTGATGCAATCCGTCAATGTTCTGGGTGACGACTGCCTGCAGACGGCCCGTTTTGTCCAGCTCCGAGAGTGCCAGGTGGGCCGGATTGGGTTTGGCGTCACGAAACTCCCGCCAGCCTTCCAGTTTGAACTCCCAGTGGCGAATACGAGCCTCTTCAGAAGTCATGAACTCGTCATAGTAGACGGGACGCCAGTGTTTCCACAGTCCTTGTGGGCCACGGAAATCGGGGATACCCGATCCGGTTGAGATCCCCGCCCCTGTGAAAGCAAGGATCCGCTGGGAACTCTTCATGTGGCTGGCCAGTTGTTCAGCAGACATGCGACTTGCCAATCATTTTAACAACCAACCGATTTACAGGAAACAGAGTATATTTTCTTAAGCCCGGATGATGCATCGGTTGTCGTAACGAAGGGCCGCAGGCGCCGCGATGACAAGGCGTGCAACGACGGGCCCCGCAGGCGTACTCGTGCAGTACGCCGAGGAGCCCAAGGCAGCACAACGCCGTCAGCGTGGATGATTGCGGCCCTGCAGTAGACAACTTATGCATCATCCGGGTTAGGAGCCTGTTCGAGTAATAGGTGGGGTCGCGCGGAGGGGGCTTGGGTGGATTGGTCGAGGCGCGTGGTGGAGGCGATGCAGGGACATCGGCGACGACACGCGACGAAGAGATACACCGCAACCCCCTTTCGCCCAAAGGGTTACGGCGGCACCGGGTCATCTACGGTGTTGGCGTTCCTCGACAATGTCCAGACATTGCCTGCAT
>JAUXKG010000415.1 GCA_030624355.1 Acidobacteriota bacterium | reverse complement strand
CCGAGCTGAATTTCAGAGGACACCTCGGAGACGACACCCAGAAATTCAGCCTCCTGCCGCCGCGCCTTTCCCATTTGCTCGACCAACAGGGCGCTTTGCAGAAAAACGGAAGCCTGAGTTGTCGTCGCATTGAGAAGCTTCAAGTCTTCCTGATTGAACTCCCCCTTCGTCTTGTTCAAGGCCTGGATAACGCCCAGGGTCTCTCCTCTTACCGTTTTGATGGGAGTGCAGAGAATGGACTTGGTAATGAAGCCCGTTTTTTCATCAACTGAAGGATCAAAACGCTCGTCCGAGTAGGCATTGTGAATGATGACTCCCCGCCCGGTGGTGTACACGTAACCGGCTACACCACTGGTGTTAAGGATTCTGATTTCCTGGCTGAAGTTTCCCTGGGCCACGCGAGAGTACAATTCGCCGTTCAGTTGGTCGTTCAAGAAGAGGGTCCCTCGTTCGGCCCCCAGAACGGAAGTGGTTATTTCGACAATGGTTTCCAGCTTATCATCCAGTGTTCCAGCAGCAGCCACTCGATTGAAGACATCGAGCAGGAACTCGGCCATGTTCCGGTTCTTGGTGGAAGGTTTTGTTGAACGGCGAGGTGCACGTTGAACACCTGAGCCATCTTTTTTACTCTGTGCCATCAGTCAGTCGTTCTCGTAAGGCGGATACTGTTTCTTGCAGCTGGGTGCGTTCATTTCGAACCGTTCTGTCTCTTTCCTGAATTTTCTCCTGATAGACGATTTCTTTCCGGGTCAGTTCATCGCGCAGAGAGGTGACGGTGGTCTTGAGTTGAACAATCTCATTGTTTGCGATAGAGACAGCCCGCTGTACACTCTCTTCTTTTTCAATTCTCATGACTTCCAGTTCATCGCGGAGAGTAGTGACGGTGGCCTTGAGTTGGACGATCTCGTTGTTTGCCGACGCAATGGCCCGCTGCACAGCTTCCTCTTTTGCGATTCTCATGGCTTCCAGTTGGTCACGCAGACTGGTGACGGTCGCCTTGAGTTGGACAATTTCGTTATCACCGGTGACAACCGCCTTGCGGATGCCCTCCTCCTTGTCGATGGAAAATCGATCCAGCTGCCGGCGTAGCTCGTTGACGGTGTCCTTCAGTTGGCGAATCTCTGCCTGGGCGCTATAGAGTTGGTCGTTCTGCACATTGGATCCCATTTACCGATCCTGAAGTCGGATTGTTGTTCTTTTGAACCTACTCTAGGGCCAATCGTCCCCCAGGTTAGTCTATCTGAAAGGCAACATACATCAGTTGACCCTGTCTTAGCACCTGAATCACCACCGGATCGCCCGGCTTCAGTTCCACAAGTGCCGACCGCAGACTGGAGAGGTTGATGACTTCACGGTGGTTTATTTCGTGAATGATGTCACCCGGAAGTGGACCACTGTCCCAGGAAGCGGTGTTGGAAGAGAGAGCCGTGACCAGGACGCCACCAAGCTTTCTTGGAGAAGGGAGCAACTGAGCAATTTGAGCTGTTACGTCCACCCCTCGAATGCCGATTCGAGGAACCAGGCTCTGTTCCGAATTGGACATCTCTATGAACCGCTCCAGATCGTTGGGCCGCTCCATGACCGGCGTCTGGATCTCCAGCGATGAGGAGTCCCGTAGAACTTCAAGTGTTACCAGATCTCCAGGGCGACGACTGTAGACGTTCACTTCGAACTGTCGAGCGTTCTCCATCACCCTCCCATCCAGAGTCAGGATCAAGTCTCCCGTTTTAAGCCCCCCGAGAGAAGCGGGTCCACCGGGAGGTACGTCCGCCACCACAACCCCCCAGCTCCGGGTCAAATTGAGTCCGGCTGACAGAATCGGAGTGATCGTCTGGACCTTGATTCCCAGATGGCTGCGCCGAACTCGTCCCACTTCCCGAATTTCCTCATAGACGTGTTTGACGATGTTGCTGGGAGCGGCAAAGCCTATTCCCTCGTTCCCTCCTGACTGCGAAAAGATCAGGGTGTTGATGCCTATGATTCGGCCGGAAATATCTACCAGAGGACCTCCGCTGTTGCCGGGGTTGATGGGCGCGTCCGTCTGGATATAGATCATAGGATCTTCAGCCCGGAGCTGCCGTGCCACTGAACTCACCACCCCCAGACTGACTGAGTTTTCCAATCCCAGGGGACTGCCGAAAGCCAGTACAATCTGACCCTGCCGCAGCTCATCCGAATCGCTGAACTGAAGAAAGGGCAGTTTCTCCTCTTCCATCTGGAGAACCGCCAGATCGGTCTCCAGGTCGATCCCCACTATTCTTGCAGGAATCAGGCTGCCGCTGGGCTTGAGAATCGACTTGCGGGGTGCAGTCTGATCCAGAGTGCTTGTCATAAGTAGTTGTATTCGACGGGCGTTCTGAACCACATGTGCATTGGTCACCACATAGCCATCTTCGGAAACGATGACCCCGGAGCCGGAACTGTGTTCTCGGGTCAGAGAACTGGAGGAGCCTCCCACAATCAGAGGAAGGAGACGGCGGCTGACGAAGATTCGAACGACTGAAGGTGCCACTCGCTGGGAAACCGATTCAAGAGCCTCTGTCCAACGGTTCAAGAAGGCCGCCTGCTCGACTGATTCTTGAGCAAGCAAGTCCCTGTTGGTGCTCAAAGCCGTGATCAAAAGGAGCAAACCGACAGAGGTTGAAATGTGATGCACCGTCCCGGTTCTCCTTTGGGTGAAGCGCAGAAGAACGTCTCGTCCCACTATCGTTAATTGTGTGAGTGTATTCTAGTGTCCTGTCTCATAGATAGCCAAATATTTGCTGAAGGGAATTTGAGACGAGATCGCGGAGCGAGGAGGAGGCGATGTTGTAACATCATCGACGACCAGCAACAAAGAGATCGGCGCTCCAGCTGAGGCCACGCTTTTCGTTATATCCTTTTCCCCATCGCCCCCGACTTTATCAACAAGTCGAATCTCTTGGTAGATGGAACTCTGTTGGGTTCCTTTTCTGCTTCCTGGACCGCTTCAGGCCGTGGCAGTACTTCATCCCCGATCTTTCGTCTGGAGCTCATCCAATCTGGCGGCGATCGACTCATGGGAGCGCAGCAATGACTCCAGTACTTCTTCTCTGGAACGAGTCTGCTTGTG
>JAUXKG010000311.1 GCA_030624355.1 Acidobacteriota bacterium | reverse complement strand
TTGCAGCACGCGCACCAACCCGCTTTCCTTATCTACCTCGACTTCAGCGGCGCCCGTCCCGGCCACCCAGAAGGCGGTGTGTTGGTACTCGCCTTTTTCATTGGTGGTGCTGGTTTTCACCCCGCCTTGTCCCACCAGGTTGGCGCCTCGAATACCATAATGCTTCAGCAAAAGGTCCTGGTAGCTGAAGTCCTGTCCTTTTCCGGACTTGACGCTCTGGTTCTCAAAGATCACATCCTCAGGACTGATCTGAAAGATGGGCGCTACCATGCAGGCCAGCTGCTTCTTGACGTCTTGGGCTGCCAGCTGGAGGGCGCGCCCCATATGGAAAGTCGTCCTGCTGGACGAGGTTGTGAGGTCATAGAGACTCGAATCGGTGTCAGAGCGCACGACTGAGATCTGGTCCATTGGGATGGCCAGTTCCTCGCTGGCGATCTGAGCCATGACCGTATCGGAACCCTGCCCTATATCCACAGACCCCACGTAAAGGGTGGCACTGCCATCCTCATTGAGGCGCACCGTCGCGGAAGAGATGGAAGGCGTGAGTGTCGCCTTGATGAAACAGGCCAGTCCTTTCCCTCGAACTTTCGTGGAATCTGGGGCCACCGTCTTGGTGTCCCAATCGATAGCCGAGGCTGTTTTCTCCAGACACTCCTTCATGCCCAGAAAGTGCATCCGTTCACCTGTGATGAATTCACCCCCTTCGTCCAGTAGATTCTTGAGCCTCAGTTCGAGAGGATCCATCTTCAGGGCCCGCGCGATTATATCCATCTGGCATTCGTGGCCCCAAGTGGCTTGAGTGAGTCCAAATCCTCGAAAGGCCCCGGCAGGAGCTCTGTTGGTATAGACCAGATAGGCATCGATCATGACGTTTGGAATTTCGTAGGGTCCTGCGGCCCCGTAGGCAGACTTGTTCAACACCCGGGGACCGATCTCAGCGTAAGCTCCGGTATCGAGGTAAATCCGGCACTGGCGGGCGAGGATGGTTCCGTCCTTTTTTACTCCCGTCTTTAAGTGGATCCTGGCTGCATGCTTGGTAAGGGTTTGGAATACCTCCTCCCGGTTCAACGTAATCCCGACGGGCCGTTTTGTTTTGTGGGCCAAGGCAACAGCAATCGGTTCCAGTTTGGGGTAGAGTTTGGAACCGTACCCGCCTCCAATATTTACAACGATGACCTGTACCTTCGAGAGGGGTAAGTGGAAGAGTTTCGCAATTTGATCCCTGATCACAAAAGGGTTTTGAGTGGTAGACCACAATGTGAGTTTGCCGCTGGGCTCAAACCGGGCGATAGTAGTGAAAGTTTCAAGCGTTGCGTGCTGAGTAGGAGGGCAACTAAAGCGATCTTCAAAGACATGGTCCGATTCGGCAAATCCGTTTTCGACCTCTCCTTTTTCAATATGGACATGGTTGCAAATATTTGTTCCTTCCCGTGGACGGAGATCCTTCAAGTCAGCAAATCCCTGCTCGGGCAAGAGAAACGTCTCATGGAGAAGTGGAGCTCCTTCGGCCGCAGCCTCCTCGGGATCCATGACTACCGGTAATTCCTCATACTCCACCTCGATCCGCTCCAACGCTTCTTCGGCGATTTCTGGGCAGGTGGCCGCCACGGCCGCAACGGGATCTCCCAGGTAACGAACCCGGTCCAAGGCCACGATCGTCTGATCTTTGAACACGGGTCCATACTGGCTGTCGTAGTGGGAATTGTCCGTCACATCGTCCCGGGTCAGAACAGCAACCACTCCGGGAAGTTTTTCAGCCTGGCTGGCATCAATCTTGAGAACCTTTGCATGAGGAACGCTGCTGCGCAGGATCTTCCCGTGCAGCATCCCGGCGATCTTCACATCTTCCAGATATTGGAGCTTACCAGTGACCTTGTCTCCGCTTTCCAGCCGGGGTATCGATTTTCCGATCACACGGTTTTCTTTCATTTGGACTTTCCTGCCAACATCCTAAAACTTACATCAAAAAGACGCCAGCGATTGTAGCACCAATTAGACCCGAGATAACGGGAAGAAAGTTCTTAGGGGCCCCAGTTATTCTCGATAATGCGAGTCTTCCAGGAGAGAGAAGAACAGGCTCCCGGAGTGTAGTCTATCCCCCCTTGGAGCCGCCTCCCATTGCCGCTGCCAATAGAGCCAGATCCACCGGCATGGTATAGACGCGTACCCCCGAAGCATGGTGAATGGCGTTCAGGATAGCCGGGGTGATAGGGACTGTAGCGATCTCCGAAATACCTTTGGCTCCGTAAGGACCTTCCGGAAACGGGTCTTCTACAATCTCCACCCGCACTGAAGGAGCATCCGTGGTGTAGGGTACTCCCAGGCGGCCAAAAGTTACGTGGCGATAGGGAGGACGTCCTTCTTTCATGGGGTAGTTCTCCGACAGGGCGTACCCCTGCCCCATCAGGATGCTGCCTACAAGCTGGCCCCTGATCTGCTGCGGATTAATGGCCACTCCCACGTCGTGAGCGGCGATAACCCGCAGCACCTCAACCTTACCGGTGGCTTCCTGCACCTGAACGATGGCCACCTGGGTGGCATAGGCATAGGTGGGATAGTTACGGTACTCCTCGCGAGGGACACGTTTGCGGGCTTCTGTGTCGGACAAGGCATAAGTTGGCGGCGCCACATACACAGCTTCGGACTCCAAGCAAATTCCTTCCCTGGCAGCTCTCTTGGCCACGTCAGCCAGGCTCATGACCGTTTCTTCCTCGCAGTATTGGGTCCACTGTGTATGAATGACCTCTCCCGTCAAGGCCAGTTCCTCTTCGGGAATTTCAAACCATCCTGCCACAACATTCAGGAGCTTCTCTTTAAAGAGTTTTCCCGCCATGACCACTGCATTTCCCGCAATCAATGTCTGTCGCTGACCGGAGGCTGACCGATGCGGATGGGTCAGGGCGGTATCTCCCGTAATCAAGTCAAAGCAGTGGGGGTCCAGCCCGGTGCTCTTACAGGCCAGTTGGACCATGGTGGTTCGAATGGCCTGTCCCATGTCTATCACGGAAGCCACCAACTGCACACGCCCATTTGGCTGAAGTTTAAAGGTAGCGCCGGCGTCGTCCACTTTTCCCTTTCCAGCTCCCACATTTTTGTAGCCGCTGGCGATACCGTACCCCACACGATAGCCCTGTCGCTCCTTCTTCTGGTATTCCGGCCACTCCTCTTCGAAGGCACGCCGGCAGGCCTCCAGCGTGGGTATGGCTCCCACGCTACTGGGTAAGAACTGACCCGTGATCGTTTCATCGCCTACCCGCAGCATATTGATTTTCCGGATCTCAAAGGGATCCATTCCCAGCTTGAGTGCCAATTCATCCAGCAACTGCTCCATGGCCACTGCCGCCTGGTTGATACCATAACCGCGGAAGGCGCCACAGTTGGCATTGTTTGTAAGGACTGACACCCCTTCAACTCGCAGGTTGGGTACCCTGTAGGGACCGCAGGAAAAGATGCAGGCCTGATCAATCACCCGTGGACTGTTGCCAGTATAAGGGCCAGCATCGGCAACCAGCTTGGCATCCACCCCCACCAGATGTCCTTTCTCATCTGTGCCCACCCGATAGTCCATGCTGTAGGGATGCCGTTTGACAGAGGTATGGAGTGTTTCTTCCCGACTAAGGGTAATCTTCACCGGCCTGCGCGTGCAGAAGGCTGCCACGGCCACTACCGCCTCTATGCTAATTTCGAGCTTACCTCCAAAGGCGCCACCTATGGGCGGGCTCACCACTCGCACCTTGTCACGAGGAAGATCGAGAATTTTGGTCAGCTGCTCACGGGTTTCGAAGGGGGCTTGAGTGGGTGCATGAATAATCACTACCCCGTCAGGGGACACTATGGCCAGAGCCGACAGCGGCTCCAGGTAGGCATGGTCCACCCGTTGGGTTTCGAAATGTCCCTCCACCTGATGTGCTGCCGACTTTAAGGCCGAATCCACGTCACCCACCGTATGGATCAGCTGTTTACAAATATTCCCGGTCGAATGTAGTTGGGGCGCATTCTCGCTCAGGGCTTCGATTGGCGAGAACACCCCAGGCAGCACCTTATAAGTCACTTCCACCAGCTTGGACCCTGCCAGTGCCTGCTCCTTTGTTTCTGCCAACACCAAGGCTACAATGTCACCTGTATACCTCAC